>CACZPC010000319.1 GCA_902782985.1 Oscillospiraceae bacterium | reverse complement strand
TATCCTTGCGGCTGTTTTGATGTCCTGATCGATCAGGAAGATCATTCAACGATGAACTTCTTGATGTTTGTGAGGAAATCCTCGCAGTTGTCACTGTAGATATTGCACTCGAGGCTGTCTGAGGGAACGATACTGAAGATTCCCATAAGGCTCTTGGCATCTACTGTATATCTGCCCGAAATAAGATCTACGTCGTAAGCGCAAAGGCTTGCTGCAGCAACGAAATCCTTAACGTCGTTAATCTCCATTAATTTAACTTTTACGGATGTCATATTACTTACCTCCATCCTTTTCTGCGTCTGCTACGCTCTCAAAAAACTCTGTGTACTTGTCTACTATTATATCCCATTTAAAATTCTTAAGGACAAATTCTCTGCCAGTTTTTCCCATTGTTGCCGCTGTTTCTTTGTGCTTTATGTAGTAATCGATGCAGCCCTCGAATTCATAATAATCCTTGAAATAGAGCGCGGAATCCGACTCTTCGGCAAATCCTCTTGTAACATCACAGTCCGCGTGGACAAGTGCCGGCCTTTCGCACAGCCAGCATTCCATCAGTACAAGCGAAAAGCTCTCGTGGATCGAAGGCTGACAAAGGGTGAGGGAAGCAGCACAGGCATCGTATTTTACCTGCTTATCAACAAAGCCGAGATCGATGACCTCCGATCTGATGTCCTCGGGAACAGTGATCTCTCCTCCGCCGATCAGGACCAGCTTCAGATCGCTTCCTTCATGACGCTTTCTGTATTCTCTGAAATAGTCGATCAGGAGGTAGATATTCTTACCCGCATCCTTCCGTCCGGCATAGAGGATGAAAGGATCTTCGATCCCCGTAGTCTTCCTGAACCTGTCGGCATCATATTCGAAATCGGTATCGATTCCTTCGCCAAGTACAGCCTGCTTTACCTTGGACAGATCATAGATCTTATTAGCCAGAACATATTCATTCTGAGCATGGTAGATGGCGCCGGCCATATTCTCGAAAGGTTCCTTATATATATCCATATAAGCATAGGATTCATCGTGAAGGCAGGGGATGAGCACAGATCTCTCCGGGCATACCCTGATACCGTAATATGTGGTGCCGAACATGTAGGGGATATATACGAAAAGATCGTATTCGTCCTTATGCTCCTCGATATACTTATAAAGATCGGTGCTGTTGACCATCTCCTGAATGAAATATCTCTCTTCATCCGGCGTGATCTTCTGATCATTCATTAGCTTGTAGTTGATGGCATCAAAGCCCTTGGTGTCACGCTTGCGCACCTTGAAGCGACGGACGGTAAGGCCGCCTTCTTCGGTGACTCCCGCCTTATGGAAATTGGTATTCCAGTCAGAAGAGAATTTCTCTATGCATGTAGTAAGGATCTCGACGTCTAAGCCTGATGCCTTAAGGTGCTTACTTATTCCGCGAAGCTCCATCTCGGCGCCTCCGGGGATGGTATCTCCGTACCATGGTGTAACAAAAGCCAGTTTTTTCATGTAGGTAGTATACACCATATATATAAACGTTTGACAACCCTGAACAGATGTTATATTATCCACAAGACGCTATGACGAAGAGAAGTAGCTTCGATTATCGCATTACAGAGAGTCGGCATAAGGTGAGAGGTCCGGCGGAATCGAATCGGAGTGAATAACACTTTACCAGCAGCGAGGTGAACGCATAAGCTACTAGCCGAGCCGTAACTTCCCGCGATAAGGGAGCAGAGCAGACTGTGAGATATCAGTAAATCAGGTGGTACCGCGGACATATTAGGTTCGTCCTGAACGACAGTAAGATGAGTCGTTTCAGGGCGATTTTTGTATTTACGGGAGGAAAAGATAATGGCAGCTAACATCTATCGTGACAAAGTCATCAATGAGATCACCGAGAAGGATGTAGGATCTCATGTAAGAGCAGCAGGTTGGATCGAGAATATCCGTGATCACGGCGGAGTATCTTTCATCGACCTTCGTGATATGTACGGAGTCCTTCAGGTAGTTATGAGAGACACTTCTCTCCTTGAAGGTCTTGTTAAGGAGGATTGTATCTCCGTAGAAGGCATCATCGATCACAGAGACGAAGAGACATATAATCCCAAGATCGAGACAGGTACTATCGAGCTCGACTGTAAGAGCGTAGAGGTCCTGGGCAAGGTAAGAGCTCAGCTCCCCTTTGAAGTTCAGACTTCCAAGGAGATCCGTGAGGATGTAAGACTCAAGTACAGATATTTGGATCTTCGTAATAAGAAGGTCAAGGATAATATCGTATTCAGATCCAAGGTCATCTCATTCCTTCGTCAGAAGATGACTGAGATGGGATTCCTCGAGATACAGACTCCTATCCTTACATCTTCTTCACCCGAGGGTGCCCGTGACTATATCGTTCCTTCAAGAAAGTATAAGGGCAAGTTCTATGCTCTTCCCCAGGCACCTCAGCAGTTCAAGCAGCTCCTGATGGTATCCGGATTTGATAAGTATTTCCAGATCGCTCCCTGCTTCAGAGACGAGGATGCACGT
>CACZPC010000318.1 GCA_902782985.1 Oscillospiraceae bacterium | reverse complement strand
GGTGAGAACGAGACATTGTTCGTTGTATCTGACGGTAATATCGAAGTCTTCCTATGTAATGACCATTCCATGACTGCGGCGATAGTATCCCAGTCGGTCGCGAATACATACAGGAATAAGTATGAGATCATCTCCGATGCATTTACGAAGGATCCTGAGGCGGCACTCGAGATAATCAATTCTTCAGGGGAGATGGCCGATTTTACTAAAGCGCGTGAGGATGTCTTCTCGGGAGATCCCAATGTATATTCCTGGTATTTCTACAGTTCGCTCGTAATGGGTATCTTCTTTAATGCAACCGGCGGAGCTGCCATAGTAAGCGATCTTAAGGCAGATGTATCCTGCGAGGCCATGAGATTCTCGGCTTCTCCGGAGAAGAAGAGCAAGATGCTCCTTTATTCCTTCTTATCAAGGCTTATCCCTGCTCTTGCCATCAATGCATTTCAGCTTGTGATCATGAATAAGGTCTTTGACGTAAGCCTTGGTAATGACATCCTGAAGCTCATAACGTTTATCGTAGCAGCCAATGTATTCTCGATAAGCTTCGGTATCATTTGCGGCATCATCTTCAAGGGAACTCTTGAGGGCAGAGCCAATAAGACTACGGCGATCATCATGACTTCCGTTTTCTTGAGCGGCGAAATGATCAACACCCTTCCCGGCACCATCGAGAAGTATTGTCCGATAGTAAATGACATCAATCCCGCGACTGTCATGAATATGACTTTCTACAGAATGGCTTTGTATAGCGACAACCTGGATTTTTATCTCAACATGGCAAAGATCGTGGGAGCGGGCGTTATATTCCTTGCAATAGGAACACTTATCTTAAGGAGGGAAAAGTATGCATCTTTATAAGAATTTCTTCCGCCTTTTAAGACATAATCTTGTGGGAGTCATAATATATGCGGTGATCTTCGTTGCCATGATCCTGGGACTTTCCATGTCCGCCGAGGCCATGGGTCCGTCGGATATCGAATATAAGAAGAGCTATAAGATCAGTTATTCCGACAGTGATGACTCGGTATTATCAAGAGGCCTTATCGACTATCTGTCAAAGGAGAATGAAGTAACGGATCTGTCCGGCCGTTCCGAAGAGTCTGTCCTTGATATGGTCTACTTCTCCGTAACCGAATATCACATGGAGATAGGAGCCGGATTTGAAGAGTCCGTAGAGAACGGTGAAGATGCAAAGATCACATATACGACTAATTCCGATATGGGCGGAGTAACATACGCCGCAGATACGATGGTCAATAACTACATAAGCGCATACGGGGATTATCGTAAGATGGGATATTCCAGGGAGGAAGCAGCCGCCAAGGCCGACGAGCTCTTATCTGTTCAGACAAAGGCATATGTCCTTGCGGCGGATGAAGAACATGTCATGACAGGTGAAGACTCCATGATCTACACGCTTCATAATTTCTTCGGTTATCTCATTATCGGATTTATGGCGCTCGGTATAGGCCATGTTATCGTTGCCAATAACAATAAGCAGATAGGAGACCGTATATCTGCTTCTCCCGTAGACGGCAAAAAGATAAGCTTTTCGAATACCATGGGTCTTATGACATCGGGTGCGGCAGCCTGGGCTTTATTCTCCGGTATCGCATGGGTGCTCGGACATGATACGGTGATCTATAAGGAATACTGGTGGTTATTCCTTATCAATTCGCTGGTAGCTACGCTTGTTGCATGCTCGCTGACTTCGCTTATCACATCTTTTAATATCGAGCACAATACTCTCAATATGGTGACGAATATCGTTTCGCTGGGAATGAGTTTTATATGCGGCGTATTTGTTCCTCTTGATGTCTTAAGCGACGGACTTCTTAATATTGCCAGGTTCTTCCCTCTGTACTGGATGGTCTGCGCCAATGAGCTGACAAAGACGGGCGGTAACATCGACTGCGACAGGCTCTTCCTGTATATCGGTATCGAGCTTTTGTTCGCGGTAGCTCTGGCAGTGCTGGCAGCCATGATCAAGATGACCCGTTTAAGCCGTATCAAGCATGCATGATATAAGTCGTCTGATGCTATAATAAGTGCATGGATTGGCGCATTACGGATAAAGCGATATTACTGATATCAGCAGTCCTGATAACGCTCCTTACGACAGGTGGAGCAGTTGTCGGGACTGATGTCGC
>CACZPC010000317.1 GCA_902782985.1 Oscillospiraceae bacterium | reverse complement strand
CGGCTATCCCGATTATAGCGTAAGACCTTCATGCACATCTCTTTGTGCTCTTGCCATATTCGTATACGTCTGGCTGGGAGACTTTAAGCCTCGTGCCAAGTACATAACCTTTATCGCATGCTGCTTCGCCCTAGGCTGGCTTCATGGAGGTATACTGCCTGCATTTGCAGCCGTTATGGTACTCTTTGCCGTTATCGAGCTTGTATTCAGGGAATTTAAGAATGCTCTTTGGTGCCTTATATCTGTCATAGCGGGATTTCTGATATCGCTTCTTAATCCTATCGGGATCCGCGTCTGGACATTCGGTCTTAAGCAGTCTGCGGCATCTGATGTCTGGAGCTTCGTTGATGAGTGGAATCCCAAGACATTCTCAATGTTTGAAGCTGTCCTTATCCTTCTGGTATTTGTCGGATTCATGGCAGATGACAGAGTCAAGAAATTCGATAAGAAGACGCTTACCAGGCTTGCGATCCTTTGCATGTTCTTCGTTGCTACATGCGTATATAAGAGATTTATGCTTCAGTTCTCGGTCATGTATCTTATGTTTGCTCCCGAGCAGCTGACGATCCTCTTATCATGGATCAATGATAATCTCATCAGATTCAAAAAGAAGATAGAGATACGTTCGACGATCTATTCGCTACTTGCCGTGGTATGTGTGATGGTTACTCTGGCTTCAGGATTCTTAAGATGCACAGAATATTTTCACTATAATACGATGCAGGATATCGAGGATATGGCTGCTTATGACCATGACATAATAGGATTTCTTAAGGAGCAGGGTTACGAAAGGCCTTTTAATTCCTTTAATACCGGATCCTGGCTTGCATTCTCCGGCATCCCCGTTCATATCGACAACAGGATAGATCCGTATATGAGCGAGTATTCGGGAGTCGATCATATAAGGGGCAAGAGTGATATCACAACATTGGATGAGCTTGATTATATCGAGAGTGTCTATGCTTGTGATGCCTTCATCCTTGAGATTCCCGGCGGGTATTCATATCTTCTGTATGAGATAGATACTTATGCTCCGGACAGATATAAGGTCGTCTATGATAATACCGTGACATCAGGCGACGGTAAGGTCTCAAGGCGCTGGATCGTACTGGAGCCCTGTTTCTGAGCTTAAGCTCGCTTACTGCCCTTGTATCCCCGCAGCCCGATAATTCAAATTCATTTAACAATTTTCTCAAGAAAAGGTGATATAGTGTAGTCGGAGGGGTTATGGCTATGAGCGACTATATCAGGAGACGCATAGCGGTGCTGTGCGCCCAGCCAGAGGAGAGCTATCAGAAAGGCATCCTCGAGGGCATCAAGGAGAAGCTTTTCGCTGCTGATCTGGACATGTGCGTTTTTGCCATGTATCAGAAGTTCCAGGAGACAAAACCGCGCGAGATCGGAGAGTCGAATATCTTTAATCTCGTAAATATCAATTCCTTTGACGGGATCATCGTTCTGGCTGATACGATACAGACCCCGGGTGTCCTTCGCAGGATAGAAAACAGACTTTACAGCGAATACAGCAGGCCCGTATTGTTCGTCGATAAGGACAGCGATTATTTCCCGTCCCTGACATTTGATCATTATGATCCCATAGCTACTCTGGTCGAGCATCTCATAGTGGATCACGGCTACAAGGATATCGCATTTGTTACCGGTAAGCAGTGGCATCCTTATTCGGGGATAAGACTTCGTGCCTACAGTGATACTATGAAGAAACACGGGCTGGAAGTCAGACCCGGAAGGATTTTTTACGGTGACTTCTGGTATACGGGCGGTGAGACTATCGGCGACGAACTGGCTGCTCAGAGAGATGATCTTCCGGAGGCAGTTGCCTGCGCTAATGACTATATGGCGATCGGACTGTGCTCGTCTCTTACAAAGCACGGGATAAGAGTCCCCGAGGATATAGCGGTAACAGGATATGATTCGGTCGACGAGGGCCGTGACAGTCCGCAGCCGATAACATCGATCCCCATGCCTGCATTCTCTTATGGCGAATATTGCGGTGAGAGCATGATCGAGCTGCTGAACGGACGCATGATCGGGGAATTTCATCCGCGTTGCACGATCTTTAAGGGCAGCAGCTGCGGATGTCATAATGAGAGCGTCATACCGAAGATAAGCCTTCGTCCCACGTGGGATACGGATTCGTCAGTAAGATCGTTTATGATGGAGCGTAACAGGATCCTGGCAGATATGCTGTCCGGAGCTGATCTGGAGAGCGTCATGGACTCGGTGCAGCT
>CACZPC010000316.1 GCA_902782985.1 Oscillospiraceae bacterium | reverse complement strand
CGATTCCGATGAGGAGCTCCTCAAGATGACTGACGAGCTTCCCGCATATGTATCCGAGAACTTCGAGACACTTCACATCTCTGATGCACTCGAGAAGATCTTCAGAGTCATCGCAAGAGCAAATAAATATATTGATGAGAATGAGCCCTGGGTACTTGCAAAGGACGAGGCTAAGAAGCCCAGGCTTGCGGCAGTCCTTTATAACCTTCTTGATACCATCAGGAGATGTGCTATCCTTCTGTCGCCCGTAATGCCCCATATCTGCCCTGAGATCTATGAGCAGATCGGTGCATGCGAGTGCTGTACTACATGGGAAAAGGCATCCGAGAGACATGCTCTCAAGGCTGATGTAACAGTTAAGAAGGGCAGAGTGCTCTTCCCCAGGATCGATGTGGAGAAGGAGATTGCCGAGCTCGATGCAATGTCTCCCAAGAAGGATCTTCCCGAGGAGCCGTTAAAGCCCCTTACGAAGTTTGATAACTTTGCTGCTCTCGACCTTCGTGCAGTTAAGGTATTGTCATGCGAGAAGGTAAAGAAGTCAGATAAGCTCCTCCTGTTCAAGGTGGATGACGGATTCGGCGAGAGACAGGTGCTCTCCGGTATCGCTCAGTACTATAAGCCCGAGGATCTTATCGGCAAGACACTTGCAATGATCGTTAATCTCGAGCCCCGTAAGATGATGGGATATGAGAGTAACGGAATGATCATGTCCGTAAGAGACGGCGATAAGTTCCGCGTAGTCGAATTCGGCGATGACATCAAGCCCGGTGCCGATATTTCATAACGGGTCATCATGAGAGAGATAATAAGATATTCAGGCGATGCGGCGGGCGTATTTGATACGCACGCCCATCTTTATGACAGGAAATTCGAAGAAGCGGGAGTATTTCCCGCAGACGTCCTCAGAAACGCCTCTGAGGCGGGTATAACGCGCATCCTGATACCTGCCGATAATCTTGAGACATCACGCCTCGCTGTAGCTTATGCGCGTGAATATGACGGAATGAGCGGTATTTCGCTGTATTCATCCGTCGGAGTCCATCCGCACGAGGCATCAAGCTGGAGCAAAGAGGTCAGAAAGGAGCTGGAGGATCTTCTGGCGGACAAGAAGACCAATCGTATATGCGCGATAGGTGAGATAGGTCTTGATTACTATTATGATCATTCTCCGCGTGATATTCAGCGCCGGGTATACGAAGAGCAGCTTCTTATGGCTTATGAGCTCGACATGCCCATAATCCTTCACGAGAGAGAGGCCACGGGAGATTCCATGGATATCTTAAGACGTCTGTATAAGAACGGTAATATGCGTGGAAATGTCGGTGTGTGTCACTGTTGCTCCGCATCGCCGGAGATAGCGACTGAACTTGTTAAGATGGGCTTTTATATAGGATTTGACGGACCGATCACTTTCAAGAATAATAAGAATACACCTGCTGTGTGTGAGGCGGTTCCGACAGATCGCATCGTAGTGGAGACGGACAGCCCGTATCTGACGCCGGTACCTAACCGCGGAGCGGTAAATGAACCGGGATTCGTCCCTTATGTACTCGAGAAGGTGGCACAGATCAAGGGGATCACAGTTGCCGAAGCGGCACGGATCACTACTGAAAATGCATTGAGACTCTATGAGATAGAGGAGAGATAAAGATGAAAAACGGCAAGTTGGCGATATTGATAATACTGGTAGCGGCTTTTATCGGTTATACGATATTTGCGGTTCAAAGAGATAAAGATGAGGCACTGCTAGAAAGGACTCAGCCGATCCCGCTGGGCAACGGCATCGAATTAGTCGAGATGCATAAGCACGGTACCGTATACCACAGGACAGGCTATGAGGCGAAGATAAGTATTCCTCATGAAAATCCCGAGGCTGTAGTACAGTATCTTGCCGAGATGTACGGATTTGAAGGGCAGTTTATGGCCTATACCGATTATGTGGTATTCTGCGATAAGATCTTCCAGGGGACACCTTTCATAAAGCCTAAGGTAGAGCAGGGAACGACTGTCTGGGTACAGGGAGCCGGAGAAGACAAAGGTGCCAGTGTGGTAAATATTATCGTGTCCGAAGACCCCGAGCATGCATACCTCTACGTGTATTACAGTGCATAATTTCAGAAAAAATAAAATTTGTTGTTGACAGAGTAACTACCTTTCGTATATACTTCTTTTGCGCTTCGAGAGAAGGGCACCAGCAAACAAGTCATGGAAGCTTAGCTCAGCTGGGAGAGCATCTGCCTTACAAGCAGAGGGTCACAGGTTCGAGCCCTGTAGT
>CACZPC010000315.1 GCA_902782985.1 Oscillospiraceae bacterium | reverse complement strand
TTATATATTATTTATTTAAATCAAGTTGCTTCTTTATCAGATAGTCGACGGTCTCCTTGGCTGCCGTGCCGCGGCACTTCCATCCTTCTTCTCTTGCCTCGTTCCGGCTTTCCTTATATTTTGAGCTCGTAAGGCATGTATCTATCGCGGATTTCATATCGTCGAGATCGTCATCCTTAAGCTCCATTCCGAGCTTCGGAAGCACTGTAAACGTCCAGGGTTTTATCCCCGTCCACTTATCGATCCAATATGCATCATAAGCCGACAGATCAAAATCGGAATTAGCCGCATACATTACAGGCTTATCAAATACAAGAGCATACTCGAATATGACTCCGGAGAAATCCGATATCAGGATATCTGACCTTTGAAGTACGTCAAAATTGTCATTATCACGATTCCACTCAATGTCCTTATACTTTTCCATAAGGGCTTCGATCATATCCTTCTCTGCCGTAAATGACTGCGGATGCGGTCTTATTATGATCTCATAGCCTGTCTTGACGAGTGCATCTATCATACGCTCTCCGTACCTGGTAAGGATGCCGTTGCTTCCCCATGAGGGGGCAAGGAGCACAGTCTTCCGATCACTCTGCTTTGTTTGTTCCGAAGACCTGAGTCTTGCGGTGAGCTCGTCCATATAAGGAAGACCGGCATATACAAGCTCTTTGGGTTTGATATCCCTGTTCTCCTCGAGGATCCTGATCTGTTCCTCCTGATGCTTGCCCGACAGGAGGACGGCATCATAATAATCAAGTCCGAACATCCTGTACATGGAGGCATTTCCCGGGGAATGGAATGTATGAACATAAAACTTCACGTCCTTGGAACGCTTCCACTGAAACACATCAAGACTCGGCGTCGTAGAGAGCACAATGTCGGCTTTTAGGAGATTGAGCCTCGAAAAGCCCTTGTTGCCTTCACCTATAAACTCGGGATGAATATGCTTATATCCGTGTTTCAATACCGGATCATCGGATGACGCGGTAAGATACCAGACATCTTTCCCGCGTGCTTCAAACTCATCGCATATCGGCTTAAAGACATTCCAGTATCTCTTATGATCGGAATAGATGATGAATGCCTTTCGCTCTCCCGTATCCTTGGCTTTTTTGCCTCCGGTCACCAGAAATTTTATCTTCATGAAAACGGAACGTGCAAAATAGACGACAACACCCAAGATGCCGATAAGGATGGTAAAGAGCATGCTTCCCGTTCCGGGATCGATATAAAGAGCAAATAAAGTCATTGATATCAGATCTCCTTATTCGTATCCCAGATATTCCCAGTTATCTTCGACAAAGATGTCATCATGTACAGAGTACCAGTCACCCGGCGTATACTGATATCTTGTCGGATCGGGTTCGAAGTCCTCGGAAATTATGATCCTCTGGACCTGACCGATCTTACTGTCGCTCGTTATCGGATTGCCGGTGAACGGATTTATCGGAGAGTCGATAATACCTGAAGTAGCGATAGCAGGTACATCGGCATTAGTCATAAACGTATTGTCGGTCTCAAACCCGTGACTGCCGAAATCCTTTACCATAAGCACGGGATTGATCCACTCGACATCCAGCTGTCCGTCGAAGAATATCATATCTTCAAACTGATTCAGATCCCTCCCGTGATCTGCAACGATGATTATCCTGGTATTGTCGTAGACACCCTCGCTCCTTAAATAGTCGAACCACTGTCCGAGAGCGATATAGGCTGCCATATTGATGTGGTAGTGCCTCATCTGATCGATGGTATAAAGCCCCATCCTTCTGCCGTTCAGGTATTCCCTGTCCTCATGTTCTGCGTCGTATTCTCTGTTGTCGATACTCTGCGACGGAGTATATTCCGGCTCCTGAAGGATCGAAGGCTCATGAGTAGTATTATTCGTGAGCATTATGAATTCACCGGAAGAAGCCCCGTCGATCACGGTTACCGCCGGAAGAGTGACAAGCTCCGTATATGAATCCATGAAGATGGCACTGATACCCGAGGCTTCATGGATACTTCTGGCTACCTGATCATATGAAGCCTCGTCATATGATGATACCGAGTAATTATACTGACCGTAGTTATAAAGAAGGTCACGTGCAAACAGCGGGGCCGCCTTGAAGATACTGTAGCAAAAGATATTGTGCTCTCTTATCGCCTCTTTGGCCTCGTGGTCGTATGCTTCCTCGTCATTATCGCTGAAGCTTGCTTTTGTAATATATGCATCGATATAGGGATAGTCATCGAACATGGAAAGATCCGGGATCTTGTTATAGTGCAGATATGTAGGATCAAACATCGTAACATGATATCCGTTCTCTCCGAAGATGACCGGCATTACCATGAGAGCCTCATCGTGTTTATCCATAAGAAGCTCATCGCTCCTGGCATTCATCTCGCTTACGGTATATTCATAGCCTCCGAATACTCCCGGCACTCCGAAATTGGTAAAGGGACCATAGGAGATAGTATTCGGATAATATGTAAATCCGTCGAACTGCTGCATAAGCTCCGGCCTTTCGTTCATGATGTACGGGACCACGGCTCCGAGTGCCCTGTCGAGCATGATCACTACTACATTCTGCCCGCTCTTGCTCAAAGTAAGGTGCGGAGAATCCGTATCGACCTTAAATGAGGCTACCTTCCGATATTCTCCTGAAATCTTGCTGATATTGCCGAAAGACATTGCTATGACGGCAATGATGCCTGCCGCCAGGATAGCTCTCAGTACTTTGGGCAGAAATCTGTTCAGTAGAAGTATTAGGATCGCCGCAGCTGCTACAATGAGCATATTCTTGAGCATCATCATGTTGTTGTATGAAGGATCGCTGTCGAACTTAAAGTAGGATGACATCGTGCCAAGATCATCACTGAACATGAAATAATCTATTGAGAGCATAGCTGCGAGGATCGCGGCAGAGACGCTGATCACACGCTTAAAGAGAGGATCTGCAAGGTAATAGAAAAGCGAGAACCACACGACAAAAAGGCCTAATGAAAGAAGGGCCGAACATAAGATATATTCATTGGGATCTCTCATAAAGATGAGATTTATGAATTCCTGAGGAGATGAAGCAAGAGCTGCAGACGGGATAAGTACGCCTGTAAGGATCGCCATATAGATACAGCTGAAAAGAAATACGGGGAGACACCCCCTGGTATCACGGGAAAAGCTGAACTTTGAACCACCCTTTCTTCCTCGGATCCGAAGCGCCAAAGGCAACATAAGGAGCACGCCGGCAGTCAGAAGGATCGTAACCCTGCGTCCCATCCAGAAAGGATCGATAAAGAGTGTACGTATTATCAGATAAAGGCCCGCAGCAGCAGCCGTGATACTTAATACGAGCTTGGGATCCTTGAGCTTATAAAAGATATTCTTAATGAGAGAGAACAGATTATTAAGAGTCCAATAGAAGACCAGTCCGGCCGGAGAATTATAAAGAAGCACCAGAAATACGGTCGCAATGATATAGAGCTGAAGCTTAGACTTCAAAGGCATCCCGCGTGTATAGATAAATCCCGATACATAGTTTATGAGTGTCATCAGTATCGGAAGCACGTTGATCGCCATACCCGCTACAAAGAACATCCTGTCGGGAGCACCGAGATCCTTGATAAAAAGAAAGCTTTCGCCCTTCAAAAGTTCAAGTCCGGAAAGGAATCTGTATGCCGCCATGAAGAACGGCACCTGCAAAAG
>CACZPC010000314.1 GCA_902782985.1 Oscillospiraceae bacterium | reverse complement strand
GATACCATGAGAAGTCCGCATATAAGTCCGCAGAAGACGGTGAAATCGCGGATCTTGACGGCGTGATCCTTGGCCTTGTCGATGTCGCCGGTACCCAGGATCTGGCCGACTATTATCCCGACTGCTTCACCCATGGCCAGGAATGAGACGCCCATCAGGTTCCATATGGTGGATTCTATATTGATCGCCGCCACGGCGCTGAGACTCCTGTGGGAATAGCACTGATTTATCATGGTGACACCCATTGACCACAAAGTCTCATTGCACATGAGGGGCAGTGACTTGATGATAAACTGACTGCACAACGAGCGGGGAACCGAGAATCTTCGAAAAGCACCGACTATGAATGTGTGCGTGGAAGAATGAGTGCCCGTATAGACAGCCAGTACGCCGAGCTCGACGAATCTTGAGAAGACCGTGGCGATCGCCGCTCCATCGGCACCTAATGCCGGGAGTCCGAACAGACCGTAGATCAGCAGAGCGTTACCGACTAAGTTGATGATGATGGCCGTGATCGATGCCATCATAGGGACTTTGGTATAGCCCGTATCCCTGAGCGTTCCGGAGTAAGCCTGTGTAAGACCTATGGGTATCAGACCGATAAGAAGGATACGCATATAGCTGACGCCGATATCCAGAGTGCCGGCCGCATCTTCGGCAGATCCTTCCCCCTGAAGGAAGAGTCCGATCAGCACAGGCGAAAAGAATGCGAATAACAGTATGCATACGGATGCAAGTATCGTATTAGCCACGATCTTGAAGCGGAAGCTGTCGCGTACGCCCTTGATATCTCCCTTGCCGTAAAACTGAGCAGTGAAGATACCTACGCCGGCCGTGGCTCCGAATATAATGAGATAGAAGACGAATAAGAGCTGGTTGGCGATGGCGACGCCGGAGATCGCGTTGGTGCCGACGCGGCCGATCATCAGATTATCAAGCAGGTTTACGAAATTAGACAGCCCGTTCTGCACCATCATCGGGATGGCGATGCTGAGTACTTTTCGATAGAAATTTCCGCTTCCTATGCGTGATCTGAGATCCATGCTCCTTTTCTCCTTTTGATAGAACATCTATTATCTGTCACAAGCGCTTATTTTTCAATGGGTTCGCGCGATGATCCTTACAGCTTCGCCTTAAGAGACACCGGGCGCGGTATCTGTGAAAGCGTAAAGAAAAAGCCTGTGAAGGATTTGTCTTCGCAGGCCTTTCGCTTATTATCGATCGTTGTGATACCCGTTATTTGAGGGTAGTCGTCATCTCGATACCATCGGATGAAGTGATCTTGTAATCGCCTTTGAATCCTTCGAATTCGATATAGCCGTCGGCATCTGTCATAAGCTCGAGGTTGGTCTCCCACTCTCCGTGGATAAGGCTCATGAGCTTATCGAAAGAGGGCTTGGGTGTATTATCGCTTCTTACGACGCCTGCGGGAGCATTGAGCCAGCAGTCATCCGTGAAATCCCACGTGGTGATAGCCTGAACATTCTTATCGGCAAAGAGGATGGAGTACATCTCCGCGATCTCTCTTGCCTGGCGCTCTTCTCCCTCGGGTGTGGAAGGCCATGTGTCCACCTGCCAGTCGTTAAGGTCAACGATGTGAGCGGGCATCAGATCACCGGAGATAAGAGTATTCTCGGTGAAATGGATCGGGATTCCGAATCTGCCGAATCTCTCGAGTACATCGTAGAGCTTGTCAGTGCCCCAGTAGCCCTGATGCTGATGTGACTGGATACCGATGGCAGTAGGCTCGACGCCTGCATCGAGGATACGGTCGAGGAGTTCCTCATAAGCCTTACCTGTATTGAAATCATTTATAAGAAGAGTAGCGTCGGGATTCATCTGACGGGCTTCGTCGAAGACGGCCTTAACAAGTCCGACCTGTCCCTTTGCATTGCAGATCCTGGTTACGGCATTATCATATTTATCGAATACGGGCATAATAACTACTTCATTTATTACATCCCACATATCGATCTTGCCCTTGAAGGCGGTAACGTCTCTGTCGATACGTTCCAGCTGCTTCTTGAAGATGGTCTCGTTGTCGTACTGCATAAGCCAGTCGGCGCATACCGTGTGCCAGCAGAGGGGGTGTCCCTTGACCTTTATGCCTCTCTGTGTGAGCCACTCGGCTGCCTGCATGCGGAGCTCTGTCTGAGGCTGGCCTTCGACGGGTTCGAAGGTACCCCAGTAGAAGGGAAGGGTGGCAAAGTTGAAAAGTGTTGCCCACTTCTCCATCCTGGCTCTGAACTTAGCCTTGAGAGCTTCGTCCGGAACAGCATACATAGCTACTGAATCAAATGCTCCGCATCCGAAAAGGAATTCGGATGATGTCTGTTTAACTGTTACTTTGGTATTGGAGGCCGCGGTGCCGTCTGCTCTGACGATCCTGAGGCGGGCCTTTGACTTTCGATGAGAAAGGTCTGTCACTTATCTGATCCTCCCTTGGGAATTACTAAGAAGATTATAACATCTGACAGTATGTATCCGTTGGACATATCATCCTATAAAAGTTATATTAGTAGAGAAATAATACTATGGTTGGCGGATAGAGAGAAAAATGGAACGCTTAGGGGATTTTGTTACAGGACGAAAGCAGGTATACGAAGAGGGCAGGATAAGGCTGTCTCCCGCATATGTCGTCCCCTTGAGTTTTCTTTTTGTAATCATCTTGGGAACGATACTTCTGATGCTGCCTTTCGCTTCGGCGTCAGGGGAGATGACTGATCCCGTT
>CACZPC010000313.1 GCA_902782985.1 Oscillospiraceae bacterium | reverse complement strand
TCTGAACCTTCCCATCAAGATCTTCCTTATCAACAACAACGGATATCATTCCATCAGGATCACACAGAATAACCTCTTCAAGGAGCATTGCAAGGTCGGTATCGGACCCGAGTCCGGTGACCTCTCCTTCCCTGAGTTCAAGAAGCTCGCTGAGGCATTCGGTTACAGATACTACAGCGCTTCCAGCAACGCTGATATGATGAAGACAGTAGACGAGGTACTTGCTCTCGACGGTCCCGTATTCTGCGAGATCTTCACAGACACGGCTCAGGTCTGGGAGCCCAAGAGCAGCACCAAGCGCCTTGCCGACGGCACGCTTGTAAGCCCGCCCCTTGAGGATCTTGCCCCCTTCCTCCCCAGAGAAGAACTCAGGGACATTATGATAGTCCCCATGATCGACGAGGAATGATAACGCCATAAGAACAGGAGAATAATATGGGAAATGTATATTTACTCGATTGCACATTAAGAGACGGAGGCTATGTCAACGAATGGCGCTTCGGTGAAGATACCATCAAGGGCTTCGGCAAGAAGATCGCCATGACGGGCATCGAGTATTACGAAGTAGGCTTTCTGAAGGGTGATTCCTATGATCCCGACGTAGCCAAATTCCCGACAGTGGAATCTTTCAAAAATGTGATCGAGCCCAAAGCTCCCGGTCTTATCTATGTAGGAATGCTTGATATGAGCGCACCGGTTGCTCTCGAATCCATCCCTCCTTATGACGGATCATCCATCGACATGATCCGCGTTATCTTCAAGAAAAACAAGGCAGATGAAGCCTATATCTACTGCAAGAAGATCCTCGAACTCGGATATAAACTCTCCGTCAACTTCGTAGGAACAGACTCATACAGTGACAGCGAGTTCATTGACGGCATCCTGCGCTTTAATGAACTTATGCCCGATGCCATGGCCATCGTAGATACATTCGGTCTTATCAAGAAGAAGCAGTTCTTAAGGCTTGTATATATCGCCGACAATAATATGGCTCCAGGCATCACGCTCTGCTATCACGGTCACAATAATCTCCAGCAGGCATTCGGCAACGCCGAAGCACTGGTAGAGCTTAATCTCAAGCGCGACATCTGCATAGATGCCTGTGTATTCGGCATGGGACGCGGCGCAGGTAACTTGAACCTTGAGCTTTTCGCCGAATATATGAATGAGAATTATGATACCGAATACAGGATCGAGCCCATGCTCCAGATCATGGACGAATATCTTAATGAGATCTATCGCGGTAAGTTCTGGGGATATTCACTTCCTCTTTATCTGTCCGCCAGCTATCACTGCCACCCCAATTATGCTATCTACCTCGAGGAAAAGAACTCACTGACCGTAAAATCATTCAGCGAACTTCTTAACAGCATCCCCGATGACGATAAGGCAGCCTTCTCCAAGGATAAGGCCGAGAAGTATTACCGCGAGTATCAGGAGAATTATATCGATGATAAAGCGGCTTCGGATGCTCTTTCCGCAAGATTTACCGGCAGGAATATCCTTCTTCTGGCTCCCGGCAAGAGCCTCAATGAATATGAAGATAAGATCAGGGAATTAAGCTCGAGCGATGACACTGTCACCATTGCAGTCAATTTCTGCGGCGGCTTTATAACCCCGGACTTCGTTTTCAGCAGCAACATGAGAAGATATGCCAAGATGATCGGCAAGACTTCAGCCGCATCCATCACAACTTCCAATATGAAGGAAGCCTCCGGCGATTATGTTATCAACTTCGCAAGTTATTCTTCATCTAAGCCCGAGATCATCGATAATTCTGCTCTGATGCTGCTCAAGTTCCTTGCCTCCACAGGAGTAAGACATGTATATATCGCAGGTATGGACGGTATTTCCACACTTAAGTCCAATGATTATTATGACGATAATCTCGATTATGATTTTTCATCTCAGGCCGAGACAAGAAATAAGCTGATCTCCGAAGAGATCAGCGAGATTTCAAAGAGGATGGAGCTGGAGTTTATCACTCCCACTGAATATACGATAGCCTGATCAGAAGGATACCTGATTCTTACCGTTACGCTTTGACTTATAGAGCTTTCTGTCAGCCATTGAGATAAGCTCCGATATGTCGGTGCCCTTTTCGTATGCGGCAATACCGATAGAAACGGTAACCTTCTCGCTCTTGCCGTCACCTACGGGGACCGCCTCTGAATATACCGATTCGGCGATCTTCTTGGCTATACCGAGGGCATGTATCTTATCACAGTCCTGAAGAAGGACCATAAACTCATCACCGCCTACACGGAAGCATGTATCCGTATTACGAGCATTGATAGTCATGGCTGAAGCTACATGTCTGATGATATTATCACCATGAGGCTGACCGTACTGATCATTAATGAACTTCATATCATCTACATCGATAGCTATCAGAGTGAATGTAGTATCGTCATTACGCTCTTCATAGATATTTATGGTCTTCTCCAGAAGCTCATAAAAATATCTTCTGTTATAAAGACCGCTCAGATCATCGACACGAGCCAGAGTCTGCATTTTCTTATATGATCTCTCGAGCTCCTTCTGGATACGTCTGCGTTCGGTTATATTCTTGGAAATGCCCCATGTACCTATGATCTCGTGCTCCTTGTTAAAGAGCGGGTATTTGGATGCCAGATAATATTGTGTTTCTTCATTATCGCGCTCAAGCGTCTCCTCTATATTAAGGATCGGCTTACCGGTATTCATGATCTCCACTTCAACATCACGTGCAAGCCGTGCAAATTCCTCAGGGAAGAAATCGAAGTCGGTCTTTCCATATAACTCTTCGGGATCCTTGACTCCTACCTGTGCACAATGCTCATAGGAATTCCACAAAAATCTTGATTCTTTATCCTTGAAATAAACAGTATCTGATGAAAACCTGCGGATCGTTTCCAGCACAAGGCTGTCCAACTCAGACTTTTCTTCCGGGCTCATATTCTTCGGGTCGAGATTGATCATAAGTAGACCTCCTCAATACTGCACGATAATATTCATTATAATGCCTTGTAAATGAAAAAAGCAAATTTTTCAGACACTTGGAAGTCTCAGTGTTATCTTGAAAAGATCATCCTCCAACGATGCGGAAATAGTACCGTTCATAGCTTCCGTGAGCTTCTTTGCAACAGACAGACCGATACCGCTCGATGCCACATGCCTTGATTTATCGGCCTTATAAAAGCGATCAAATACCTTTGCGGCATCGGGTATGTCATTCTCCCTGATTCCGTTACCGACAGTAAGGATGACTTCCTTGTCATCAACCTCGGAAGACTTCAGGGTTATCTTTACATGAGAATCTCCGTGCACGAGACAGTTCTTGATAAGATTCTGAAGTATCCTCTTAACAGACTGCTCATTACCTATGACACGCAGATTCTCATCAATATCGACATCAGGCGTAAGACCTGCATTCTCGAAGTCATCAAAATAAGAAAAAAGAGTCTGCATGACTATCTCGGACATATCTATCGTATCAAGCGGCACCTGATAATTTACATTGGAAACCTTAGTATAGAAGAACATAGTCTCCAGGATCTCCCCCAGTGAATCGATCCTCTCGGTGATTATATTCCTGTATTTCTCCTGCTCAGCAGGATCTTCGGATTCATTCAGGAGCTCGAAATAACCCTTGAGGGAAGTAAGCGGCGTTCTTATGTCATGAGACATATTGGTAAGCGTATCTTTGATCTCCTTATCCTGCTTGACTACCTTCTCTTCACGCTCACGATAGCTGTCAATGATATTATTGATATCCTTGGCAAGACCCGACATGATCCTGGACTTACCGTAGAAAGAAACCCTCTTATTCGTATCATTTCGCGCAATAAAATGCACCTGGTCCCTTATATTCTTGACCTGGCTCATACTGTTGATCAGTAGCAGTGATACGGCGAGCAGAAGTGCTACCAATATGATTATCACTATCTCTAAAGTCACTTTTCCCGCCTCCACATATAGAAGACTAACGACAGGATCGAGGCTATAAGTATCTTCACCGTAATACTGATGAGAGCTATGCGAAGAATGAAGTTATCCATCGTCTCCGAGCCGGAAGCCATCTCCGACATCATAAATGTGGAATGAACAATACCGGTGTATATCTTCTCCGTACCGTTTGACGCATTCGACATCATTTCCGTTATATGAATATCGAGCAATCCCGCAACCAGTCCTTCGACTATTATGACGATCGCGGAGAGTATCTTGCTTCTGAACAGCTGAGCTATGGCATAAGCTTCGATCACACTGCAGAAGATATTAAGAGCATTTGCAATACACATCATCAGTGCTCTCAACGGATGATCCAAAAGAAGAACATTAGTCTCTCCAAGCAGGATTCCGGAGAAGAGCGTTATCGAATTGAGGATGCTGAATATAAAGGACAATATACACAGAGCCGAAATATCCGCCAGTACGAATTTGTATTTTTCCTGAACGGCTCCCTCCAGATTAACGCGAAGATTAAATTTGTAGTAATCACAGACTACGAATATGGTATTCATCATCAGGAGAAGATCTATCCACGAGTCTATAAAACTGAATGCACGTCCCTGCTGAAAGTACATTCCTCTGTTGGCAAAGGCGACATCATATATTTCTTTGGCCATCCCGGAATCGAATCCGAGGATCCCTCCCCGTTCCAGAGCAAGCGAGAAGATGAGAAAATATAAAGCCATGACCAAAAGAATGATCAGAGCGATCATCGAAAATCTGCTTTTCAGAGAGCGCATCAGGCTCAGATGTACCAGATTAGGAAACATATATCAGTTAATGTCCCTCTTCTCTATCACGATATATGCCGATAATAGCGAAAGGATCATGTATACCAGACCGCATATTACGGCTCTTGTATAGACCGTCTCATCCGACGCAATAGACAGCACTGTAATATTCTGAGACAGTGTAAGATTTACCAGCCTGAAATCCCCTGATACTCCCAGATAATTGATCAGGATATAGTCTGCTATGGAGCACACCAAAGATACCGTACCGAAAGTCATGAATATACCTATGGTGTTTCCGACTATTACGCTTCTTGTCACCACTGTTATCGTCATGACCACGGCGGAGAAAGACAACAGCAGCAGATAAGAGACAAGGAAATAACGCGGGAAATCGTCTTCCCATGCCACGGTAACCGCCCCGGTAAAAATCGCATCCGACAACAAAGTACTCAGGAACATCACGATCATCAGGACTGCATCATATATCGCCACAACACAGAATCTTGCCAGAGCAAGCAGTGGTCTGTTGGCATTTGACATGATGTAATTCTTATCAAATCCGACCTTGTAAACACTTCCTATAAAGAGACCGATGAAGATTACGGCCATAAGAGCATCATACATACCCCTGGCATTCTCCTCAAAAAGGGTCAACAGACAGGCATCATGATAAAGTCCTGCTCCATACAGTTCTATATCAACATCATTACCGTCAGAAGACTGTTCCCGATAATAATATGTATTGGCTCCCGCTTCCTGGCCGACCTTCATCCCGGACTCCAGTGCATCGACTGAGAAGCCGCCTTCGTTTATCTCGGTCAGCTCGTCATCAGATACTGTAATAAAACTCGAATAGTTGACGCGGGTCAGGACAAAAGTAGTCAGCATTACAGATGCCATAAGACATGCAATGAGTATGTACGTGCTCTTCATCCGAGAAGCACGATACAGTTCCGACCTGATATATCTGATAAAGCAAGCTGGATTCTTCGTCACCTTATATCACCCGTACCCGAACCTGTCACCTTGAGGAAATACTCCTCGAGGTCAGATGATTCCACGCCTATGGAATCGACCATAAATCCTGCTTTTGCGATCTCCATATTCAGGACTGCGGATTCCGTTATCCTGTCAAACACGAATATGGTATGTTCATCTATAACCTGGTAGTCTTTGAACTTCAACTCGTCAATAACGGGAACAATGCCGGAGACGTCAGAGGACTTGATGATTATCTTATCTCTGCACTTCGTCTTCAGCTCTTCACTTGTCGATTCCTCAATGATCTCGCCTTCGTTGATGATCGCATAATCCGTAGCGATCTTGGAAAGCTCTTCAAGGATATGGCTGGAGATCAGGATCGTCACTCCGTTCTCGGAATTGAGCTTTAACAGCATCTCTCTGATCTCGACTATACCCTGCGGATCAAGTCCGTTTATAGGCTCGTCAAGAAGAATAAAATCGGGCTCTCCCACCAGAGCGAGAGCGATCCCGAGTCTTTGTTTCATTCCAAGAGAAAAGCGGCCTGCCTTCTTTTTACCAACGCCTTCCAGACCGACCATGGAAAGCTTATTCATTATATAATCACGATCCCCTATGCCGTATGCAAGACACTTCAGCTTAAGATTATCGTACGCGGACAGGTTAGGCATGATCGCGGGAGATTCTATCAGAGCGCCTACCCTGGAGAATGCTTCCTTATTGCCACCGCTGAATCCCGTATAATCAAATGACCCGTCAGTAGGTCGAGCCAGACCCGCGAGCATCTTCATGATCGTGGTCTTACCTGCTCCGTTCTTACCTATGAGTCCGTAGATTGCACCCTTGCGTATGTGAATATTCACGCCCTTTACGGCCGCGGTCTTCTTATAAACCTTAGTAAGATTATTGGTAACAAGAAGCATGTCTTCCATAGAAGTATTCTCCCGAGCGCAATTTTAATAATGCCATTATTCATGACATTTTTTCAATCATCGCAAATAATTGTTAAAGAAAATATTAAGCTTTAGCCTTTGCAAGTCGGAATCCTATTCCCCAGATGGTATCGATATATTCATCGGGAGTGATCTTCTTCATCTTGGACCTGATATTGCTTATATGGACGTTAATGGTCTTATCCTCGCCGATATAGCACTCATTCCAGGCATATTCAAAGATCTCCTGCTTGGAAAACACCTTGTTGGGATAGAGCATGAAAAGCTCCAGTATCTTATATTCCTGTCTCGTAAGAGAAAGCTCCTGTCCGTTGAGCACGGCTTCAAAAGTGTCCTTATAAAGGATAAGATCCTTAAACTCAAGTGTCTTGGTCTCCTCGACGGCCTCGGATCCGATATCGGCGATATGGCGGAGCTGCACATCAACTCTGGCAAGAAGCTCCTTGACCTCAAAGGGCTTGGCGAGGAAATCATCGGCACCCATGGCAAGCAGATCGACTCTTGAATCCAGAGAAGACTTGGCGGATACGATCATGATCGGCACCTTGGACTCCTCCCTGATCTTTTTGGTAAGCTCCTCACCGGACATGCCCGGCATCATGAGATCCAGGATAACAAGATCGAACTTGTCATTCTTGAAATTAAGAAGTCCCTCCGTCCCCGAATAAGCCTGAACACAATCAAGTCCGTGCTTACGAAGTGAATCATAGATCAGATTATTAATATTAGCATCATCCTCAACCACCAGGATCTTTGCTTTGTCATTAGTCATAATATTTACCCCTTTATTTCAAGTTTTACGGATGGAATTTCCGTTACATTATATCTGAAACCCAGCTTACGCAAAGCATCAGTCAGTATTTCCGGATCAAAAGCACAGGCAGTAAATACTCCGGGCTTCTTCCACTTATTAAGGCAGATAAGCTTTATTCCGGCTACGACGGTAAGTGCATCAAAGTAGGACGCTACATCCACGCCGTTCTTGCTGATACAAGCTTCATTATCCTCCTCGGCAGAGATCAGGACACTCTTATCCTGATCATCTTTATTGCCCGATAAGACGATCGCCGCGATACTCTTGCCCGTGATCTTCTCCTCCTGCCCCGAATCAGGCATGACCTTCGACAGGAAATCTATGGGCGCGATCTTAACTCCTTCACTTATCTCCACGGGGACATCCGAGAGCATTCCCACATCCCTTAACATATCGATGACAGCGGTGGATCTCTCCTTATAAGTCGAGAAATATCTGACAGTGGAGATCTCCGGTATCTCTCTGTTGATATCATCTACTATCGGATCGTTCAGCAGATAGAGAGTTTCATCTCCGAGCCCCTCGATCCCGTCTGCGATCGTAACTGAGAGCGGATCATATTCCTTCTTCTCATCCTCGACTATACAACATGCCTTCTCTCCCTTGGCCTTAAAGTCACGAGAGGCAAGCAGTTCCTTGATGCTTACCTTGTTGGAAGAAGACTTCATATTAATATCTATGACATTCGCTTCTTCGACCTTATCAAAGTGCTCTGACGCGACCGCCCTTATAAGAGTAGTCGTAACAGACGGATCGACGGCACATCCTGCGATAGCCGTGAGCCCCTTGGCTCTGAACTCTCCGAAAAGCTCAAACTGCCTTGCAAGGAAATCCCCCTTGTTCCAATCACAAAGAGCCGCATCTATATAATCCGCTCCCTGGTAGAGCGCTATCTTCATTATCTTGGTACTGAGAGGAGCCGGTTCGAGATTTACGATCATGTCGGGCTGGATTATCGAAAGCATCATCTTGGTGCCGGACTCGTTATTAACATCAGCTCGTGCCGTAGTGATCCTGACCGGAAGATCCGAATATTTCTTTCTGAGTACATCACAATCAGCCTTATTGCCCGATGCGATACACAATTCTGATGCGATACTGATATCGGAACACAAAATAGGCACTACAGCTTCGGTTACCTTATTGCAACCGAATATAAGTATCTTCTTCATAGGCTCTGTCAAACCTCTTCATCACAAACTCTGTCTTTGATTGTAACATTGATAAACACAAAAAAGAACAGCCGCAAGGGCTGTTCTTCAAGATTTTTTAACAGATCCGAGATGATATTTACCCTTCGCTCTTAAACGCCTTATCAACGCCCTTATAATCCTCTTCGTCCTGAGGGAGCAGAGCATTCATCACGATTCCTACAAGAGCACCTACTGCAAGTCCTGACAGCGATATGGTAACAGAACCGACAGCGAAAGTAATGGCACCCGAATAGCTGACTCCGATGGACAGGCCGAGGATAAGTGCGGCAATGATGATGTTTCTGCTCTTACTGAAATCGACCTGATTCTCTACTACGTTTCTGACACCGACGGCAGAGATCATACCGTAAAGGACGATGGATACTCCTCCGATGGTCGCAGCCGGCATTGATGCGATGAGAGCGGCAAACTTGGGAGAGAATGAAACGACGATGGCACTGTAGGCTGCGATCCTGATAACTGCGGGATCATAGACCTTGGTAAGTGAAAGGACACCGGTATTCTCACCGTAAGTGGTATTGGCAGGCGCTCCGAATAAAGAAGCGAGAACAGTTGCAAGACCGTCACCCATCAATGTCCTGTGAAGTCCCGGATCCTCGATGAAATTGCGCTCGGTAGTCGACGATATGGCCGAGATATCTCCGATGTGCTCTACCATGGTAGCAAGTGCGATAGGCATGATCGTCACAAGCGCCGTGATCACCAGAGATGAATCGGGATGCTTGAAGATCTCGAATACGGTATCCTCGAATTTGAAAGGGACTCCGAACCATGCGGCATCGGCTACGGGAGTAAAATCCACGAGTCCGAATACCAGCGCGCAGATATAAGATGCTATGACGCCCAATATGATCGGGACTATCTTTATCATTCCCTTACCGAATATATTACAGAGGATCACTATGAGGATAGCCACAAGAGCTACAAGCCAGTTCTGCTTACAATTGTCTATGGCAGAAGATGAAAGCGTAAGACCGATGGCAATGATTATAGGACCCGTAACGATAGGCGGGAAGAATCTCATTACCCTCTTCTGACCAAACGCTTTGATGAGTCCGGCCAGAACAAGATAGAGAAGACCTGCCGCTGCCACGCCCAGACATGCATACGGGAGAAGATCCTTCTCTCCGTTGGGTGCGATAGCCGCATACCCTCCGATAAATGCGAAAGACGATCCCAGGAATGCGGGCACCTTGCCCTTGGTCAGGAAATGAAAGAGAAGCGTACCCAGCCCCGCAAACAGAAGCGTCGCCGATACTGAAAGACCGGTAAGAGCCGGCACGAGGACCGTAGCTCCGAACATCGCGAAAAGATGCTGAAATCCGAGTACGATCATCCTTGGGAATCCGAGCGATTTGGCATCGTAGATCCCGCCTTTGTTTTCACTCATACAGAACCTCCTTGATATTTGATTCACACAATTTCACTATAGCACAATATTCGCGTCTTCAAGCCACCCCCGAGTATTACTTTTCGCGAAAGGCATTTACAGAGCAAACAAAAAGAACGACCCGTAAGGATCGTTCTTCGAAAGCAAGATTCAATATTCCGGTCATCGGGATCATTCTTCTGCGGAATAAAGCAGATATCCGGTAGCACCGACTGCGATCGTGGTGATCACATTAAAGAAGAAACCGCCTGTAAGATGTGTAGTCTTCGACGTGGCGATATCATCTATATAATGACCGAGGAAATCTTCAAACACCAGGAAGATCCCTGAAAAATCCTGTGAATCGGAATACAGATATACCAATGTAACGAACATGATTACAACTATCGTTGCAGCAGGTACTATGACCATCTTCCACCTGCCGTTATAGGCTGCCAGTATGCCCCATGCACCAAGTAAAAAGAGGAGTATGCCGATAAGTCTGCTTCCGATCCTTATCATCCTTATATAAGGATCACCGATCTCCAACTCAACGACAACCGTATAACAAGGATAGACAAGTGACACCATAAAAAAGGCGCACGCCACTATAAATCCCCAAGCCTTCTTCTTTACACCGCTCATAAAGATATCCCCTTCAAATAATACCGAGGTGATCTCATCACCTCTAACTCCCAATACAAGTAATAATATCAATAAATTGTGCTGTTTTTCAACGGTATATCAGCAAATTTTTAATATTTTGCAGAGAGCAGCCCGAACTTACGCACAAGCTGCTCTCTGAGGGTATAGAATGAAGTGTGTTGAGGGGCTTTATCCTATGGTCTTACCGCTGTCGAGTATGACCGTTCTCGTGCCGTATCCGGCACACTTTTCGGAGTGAGTAACCTGGAGGAACGTAAGTCCTTTCTCCTGATTGAGCCTTTTGAAGAGCTCCATGATCTCCTTTGTGGATTCGGAATCAAGGTTACCCGTGGGTTCGTCTGCCAGAATGATCTTGGGATTGCCGAGCACGGCTCTGGCTACTGCCACTCTCTGCTGCTGACCGCCTGAGAGCATTGCGGGCATTGACTTTCTCTTCTCGGTAAGTCCCGTGATCTCGAGGATCTCATCCAGTTCCTTCTTGAGATCGGACTTCTTCCTGCCGTTGATGGTCTGAGGAAGAAGGATATTGTCTTCCACGTTAAGGTTCATTACGAGATTATAGAACTGAAATACGAATCCCATATTCTTGAGCCTTAAGTCCGAGAGCTCCTTATCCTTCATGGAGCCGATATCCTTGCCGCAGAGTGATATATTTCCCTCGAATTTCCTGTCGAGTCCTCCGATGAGGTACAGAAGTGTCGATTTACCGGATCCGGATGCACCCATGAGGGATACGAATTCTCCCTCATCCACTTTCAGTGATGCTCCGTTCAATACATGATTAAGGTTACCGTTCTTACCGAATGTCTTACTGACGTTATTTACTTCAATGATAGTGCTCATATTATTCTTCCTCCGATTTGCTTTATTCATACTTGATCTGCTCTGAGATCTTCATCTTCCTGAGATTCCTGATCGGGAAAAGTACAGTTCCCGTAAATACCAGAGTCAGGAGTACAAAGAAGACA
Organism: Oscillospiraceae bacterium; assembly: GCA_902782985.1. GTDB lineage: Bacteria > Bacillota > Clostridia > Saccharofermentanales > Saccharofermentanaceae > Saccharofermentans. The sequence goes on along the minus strand of CACZPC010000313.1, from coordinate 9,126 downwards.
AGATTCTGTACCGGATCTATCTTCAAGTCCATTACTACCAGTGCCGCATTCTTACATGCCGAAGCAAGAGCCGATGTAAGGACAGTACCCAGAACGGTTCCTACGGCTGATGCGGATAAGGCCGTTATGAATGCCTCTCCGAGGAGCACGCCGGAAAGCTTTCCCTTGCCCATGGCCGTGGAGAGCATTACCGCACATTCCTTCTTACGTCCTTCAAATCCGATGAGCTGATTACTGATCATACCGATCGTCGTCATTCCGATCGCAATTACCATGATCACGGAGATCACAACGCTTGACTGCTGATTGTTGGTCTCCTGCTCTTCAACGAGCTCCTGATAAGTCTTAACATCGGAATATGTACCCTTACCGTATGTCTCCAGGGCATCTGCCACTACATCCGGATCCTCGCAGGTGATCATAAGCTCGCTGGGAGTATCGAGGAAAAGTCCCTTATATTCCGCCTCCGAGACTACGATACATTCCGTACCGCCCATATACTGATTGTTCTCAATGATACCGGCAACGGAATAGCTTCTGATCAGGGGGAATGCACCGTCGGGATTAATGGTGAGCGTTATCCGGTCACCTTCGGCGATGTTATGCTTGGTCGCATAAGTCTTATCGATCAGGACGCTGCCCTCATCTAAGGTCTCGGGTAACTCGAATCCCGAATAATGCTCATAGCCGCCTTCGGGAGCAGCAAAGATATATCCGTATGTCTCCTGATCCTCATTGTCGAGGATAAAGATCTCCGCGCTGTAATAAAGCGGCTCAACATCCGTTACACCATCAAGATGCTCGATATATGAATAATATTTATATGCCTTGGTACAATCGATCACGACATTGCAATCATAGGGGAGCGAGTCAAGTGATCCTGCCATTCCGTTTGCAAGTGCGACTACGACGATGCACATTGCGGATGCCGTGGCACAGAGGACTCCGTTGCCTACTGTAGCCTTTCGAGAGATAGCTTCGACTGCGGCAAGTCCCCATACGGGCTTATTATACTTGTCGGCAACCTTCTTAATGCCCGTCGCAATGAGCTTTAAGAGTCTCGGGAAAAGGCAGGCAAGAGATGCAACTGCCGTAATAAGGCAAAGGATACATGCCGCGAAATTATTTCTGAAAATAAATGTGATAACAGCTATCACAAGGCAGATGATACCGATAACGAGTGCGGATCTGCTGAACTTATATTCGGTATCTCTGTTGTCGAAGATGATATCTCTGATGGATGTCTTAAGAGCCTTGAAGATCGCCTTCAGGGGGATAACACACTCTACGATCACCGCACCGATCACTATCGCCACAAGAAGAGAGGTATGCATCTTTGCGATCGGGATATCCATACCGTCAGTCGTAGAGAAGAGCGCCGAAAGGAACTTGTCTCTTACGAGGGCATAGAGTACGACAGCCGGAATACTTCCCATAAGTGCATAGAGCACATTCTCCAGAAGAAGGATCCGCGCAGTACCCTGTACACTCATTCCGAAGCTTCTGAGCGTACCGATAAAGGACATCCTCTCGCTTACGATCCTGTCGCAGATAGAAGACGTAACAAAGATAACAAGCAGGAATGTTACCGCGAACATGAGATAGAAGATAAATCTGATCTCATTAAGAAGTGTCATCATCGAATCGGTAAGGAAGAGGTCCTGTGTCGAAGTATCGGGATATGCTTCCTTGATGATATCCTTTGCCTCTTCGATCTTGGAATCGTCCTTGATGTCGACCAAGAGAACGTTAATGTCAGCATAACCGCATCCGATCTGTGTTGAAGTCTCAAGATCGACTATCGCACAGTTGCCTGTGAGGATGGGATTCTTGAGTTCCTCGGGGAATAATCCCGCGATAGTCAGTTCAAGCTCGTTATATGCTCTGTCGTGGATAACGATCGTATCTCCGACCTCATAGCCGTAGTCCTCCGAAAAAGTCTTGGAGATATACATCTCACCGGGCTTGATATCCATCGGAGAGATGAATTCCATATCGACTGCTTCGTCGATATCCATTCCGTAGATATAGAGTTGATCTGTCGTTACGAAGTACGGTTCGTTTTCGATCTCCTTATAGAGCATCTCGCTATCGGAAATAACCGACAGAGTATCGCATTCGGGGAAATCCTCGGGAAGGACGGAAAGATCGCTTCCTCCCGACTGTATCATGATATCGGCTCTGGATACGCTTCCGAGGTACTCGGTGAAGATCCTGGTGATACTGCCGCCGAACTCGAACGAAAGGAGCGCACATGCGCAGCACATAAAGATCGCGAATACCACGAGCAATGTGCGGAACGGCTTTCCGAATACATTTTTGATTGAATTCTTTAATACTATATTCATAGTTATTCACCCCTCATCAATACCATCTCGAGATCCTGTTCTCGGGAGCGATATACATACCGTCGCCCTCCTGAACATCATATGTCTCATAGAATGCATCCGTAGTCGAAAGGACGGCATTGACTCTTATGAGAGCCGGGCTGTGGGGATCATATGCGATCTGGTTGATGATCGCCTCATCAGTATTGAGCTCACACCAGATGGTAGCGAAGTTCTCGAACAGGAGCATCCTCTCTTCATCATTATGAGTAAGAGAAGTTATGCACTCCATGGCTCCGAGGTCGGCATAATTCTCACCGAGAGTCTGCTCGCCGTCCACATGGTAAACACCGAAGACCGTGAAATTATCCTCGAAGTATGAGACAGCCTGTTCGTTTCTTTCGAGGAGCGACGCCATATCCTCATCAGGGATCCAGGAAGGATCATATACTCCGTCAGCGTCAAAGAGGATACAGTTACTGTCGAATGCATGACCCATCTCATGAGCGATTACCATTCCGAGTCCGCCGAGATTCGTATAATAATCGGCATTGGCATCAAAGTAAGGTGCATTGGTGATCGCAGCGGTAATGGTGATGTTGTTGTAGCTGGGCTGATAACATGCATTGAATTCCTGCATGACCATCTGAGCATCTGTCCTTGACACAGGCTCATCCATTCCGGCGATGATCTCCTGTGTCTTCTGTCTTGTATAGTTTACGTAAAGCTCATAGTAATTATCGCCGAAGATATTCGCATAAGGCGCGGGATCATGTCTCTCAAGATCAGAAGCCGTAACATATACAATGTTATCAAGCTTTACAAGAAGTTCCTCTCTGGTCCCTTCACTGAGCCATTCGGCACCTGAGATCAGGGCTCTGTATCCTTCTCTGATGTCGTCACACATATTTCTTAAAGCCGCATCCGTCTCGGGAGAATAGAAACGTTCTACATAGAGCGGGTCTGTCTCAGCCTTGAAGCTGAAGCTGATCTCGGTGATCGCCTGCTCCTCGGGTGTGTGATAATCTCTTCCGTTATATGCAATAAGCTGTGAATAATGAGGAGCGATATAGCTCATATAGGTAGTATATATACCGTCAAGTGCGATCACTTTAAGGACTTCCAGATTCTCATCCGTAAAGAGCTCATTGAGCTTGGAGAGCTGTCCCGCATCATTGGTACAATACGTATAGGATGAAGGATCATCAAAGCCGATGGTAGTAAGATAAGACGAAATATCGATATTGGATAATATCGCATTGATCTCATCCGCATTGAATATCTCATAATAAGAATAATCAAGAGGATTCTCGGCTGCATCCATATCCGTATTCTCATAAAGATCGAGAGCAAAACCGGCTACTGCAGTGCCGTATTCATCACATGTTTCCGTATCATAGCCGCGTGTGGACAGTACGAGTGCGGCATTATTCTTAACGGAATCAAGTGCATATGCATCATCCCTGATATCGGAAAAAGCCGTGCCTGCCACATAACTGTAGGGCTTGAAGCAGATCACCCTGCTCGTAGGCTCGAAAGGATTAACGTCGGGAGTAAGCTGAAGCAGGCCGTTCGTTCCGTAGTCCCTTACTATCGCAGCATCTGCAAGGAGAAGCTCGTCTACAGACTCTGCCGCTTCGATCGATTCGATGGCTGCCATCAGATCCGCCGGGATCTCCTCGTTCTCAAAATCATACGCCATATAATAATCGTAAGCATGCTTGATTATGTCCTCCTCACTTCCGGGCACATAACCGCCGCCTGCCACAACATCATTGATCACAGTCTCGATCTCATCGTCTATAAGATCCTGATCAAATCCGATACTTACAGACTGATCTCCGTATTCGAATTCGGCATTAGCGATGAATTCCTGATTTATGTAACCGTAGAAATCATCCTGGGGTCTCAGCGGCCCCGCTTCGGTGACCGTAGTCTCATCCGTACCGGTTTCAGTGGTTTCCGTCGTGACCGAACACCCCGTCATCAACGCCAGGACCATTGAAACAGTCAGCACTATTCCTGCAAACTTCTTCATATTCCACACTCCTGTTCCTTAAATACACATGCTCATAATACAGATGCACGATTAATACTTAGTCAAATAGTGTTAAAGAAAATCTTAAGATGTTCTTCACTGTTTTCCCGAATAATATGGTAGGGCAACAGGCTTAAATCTACATTCGAATATCCTTAATATTTCCTTAAAACACACCCCCGTTTGATAATTTCAAAGGAAACCGAATTTTGAAAAAGCGTGTAAAAACGGCCATAAAATGCCAAAAAACGACCGTTTTCTGTGCTGTTTGCCTCAAAAACGGCCATTTTTACCTACATTTTGCCAATCTTCATTCTCTCGAAAAGTATGCGATAAGTGATACAATAAAAAAGTATTGAACAATTGGGATAGTCGGAAGTTACGAGGGATTTAAACATGATTATCAGACATGCAACTATCGAGGATGCTCTCGAGATCTGCTCTTTGTGTTGCGGAGAACTCGAGTACGAATGCGATCCTACACTGATCCTGGCAAAGCTGAGATCCATCGACCCCGCTGCCGAGACAGTCTATGTGGCAGAGATCGCTAATGAGGTCGTCGGCTTCATCTACGTTGAGAAGCGTGATTCGTTGTTCTATGAGTCGGCTGCGGCCAATATCATTGCCATTGCGGTAGACAGCGAATTCAGGAATCAGGGCGTAGGCAGGGAGCTCATCAAATCAGCTGAGAGATGGAGCAACAACAACGGGCTTTCCATCGTTGTACTGAATGAAGGTACGATCGGAGAAAGTGCTCACAAATACTATAAGGTCCTTGACTTTGATACGGGCACGCCTCAGCTCAGACTCGATAAGAGATTAGCCGCCAACTGACAACTGAATAATGTAACTGTATTTATACCGGGATCACTTAAGCGGTTTGATCATCAGGCCGCCGCGGTCTGTGAACCCGGTTTTTTCATATAATCTTCTGCCCTGCTCCGTAGCGTGCAGGCACATGATCTCGCATCCGCATGCCGCGGCATCGTCAGCGAGCATATCCATAAGTCTTGAAGCTATTCCCTCGCGGCGATGATCCGCCCGAACATATACATTTGTTATATAGGCCCTGCTGCCCGTAAGCGAATATCCTGCCATACCGATCATTCGCTCATCTTCAAAAGCCGCCAGGATCGTTATCATATCACCGGATATCTCATTCTCAAACTGCTTCTTCAGTTCATCAACTATATCGGCACAAAGGCTTCCGCCTTCCTGTACGATCTGATCCGAACGCAGATCAGCCAGAGATCCTATATCGCCTATGCCGGCTTTCCTGTATTCCATCGATCCGCTGCGCCTCCGAGCTTTCCATGGTGCATCCGGTGCTTCCACCGAGTCTTTCCATGATTATAGCATCAACCTCTTTCGGACTCATATAGACCGACACGGTTCCCTATCGTATCCATTACTTCATCGATAGTCTTCTGTCCTGCAAAATACGCCTGTATCTCTTCTCTTATTATGATCATGACGGTACCGTCGACGACCCGAAGTCCCGATGCATTCCTGATATAGCCGTCTATCTGCTCTACTACCTCATCCGCATCGGACGTGCCGGCAAACAGATTGAGGTTTTCGATATCAAACGGTGTCCAGTACTCGGATATAATCTCATAACTTGCATTTGCTCTGGAGACAAACTCTCTGCAGGCCGCTGCCTGAGCCTCGCTGTTTACGGACAGACCGTCATATCTTGCAAATATATTCTGTATATCATCTGTTACCAGAGTCCTGACGAATTCCTTGCAGGATTGGGGACACTTGGTAGCTGCCGATACGGCTATCGACTGCGATACATCGATCATAAGACCGCGGCCGTCAGATGACGGGAATCCCATGACCACCTTCTCATCCACGCGATTACATGTGATCCTTAAAAGCTCCATTCCCGAGCATATATTTACGAAAGCAGCTTCCCTTCCGCGAGTTGAATGCTCAAGCATGAATGCTTCCTCCTCCAGCTGCTGATCGGTCGGAAACACAAGACCGTTTACAAAATCCGATATGCCTGCGAAATCCTCATTATCAAAGTTAAATCCGTCCTCGGTCATAAATGAGCTGCTTGATTCCGCGATACATGTAGTCATGAATTCGAGCCTGTTCATACCGTTGGGATCGGTACCGTTGCAGGGACCGCTTATATAATCCCTGTAAGCATCGAAGGTAAATCCGGGAACACTCGTATCGACATTATCTCTGTCTGCAAGAATGCCTTCAAGACCAAATGCCAGAGGCACCTGATAGAGCTTGTCGCCGGTCTTTGCCGATTCCATGATATTCTCATAGACATTCGGTATCTCCACTTCATCTGACAGGTCGAGGAGAAGATCCTCCCTGTTAAGATAAGTATAATCAGCGGCACCGAGTATCAGATCCGGACCGTCACCCGCGGCCAGATCGATCGTGAGCTTATTCATCATGGCCGCTCTTACCTGCAGATCGAGATCTTCGGGATCCGTATCCGCTTCAGGTATTATCGTTGATGCCACCGTATCGTAATCATATTGAGGATCAAGAACGATATATGCATCAGAATCACTGTCATTATATAGCCTGATGGCTTCTGCCATGGAATAGGATACGGGCTCGAAGCTTGCCGCCCTGATAAGAGCCTTGCCCGCATGGGGATTACTCTGAGCTCTTGTGAGCGTAACGATCATGGTGTCATACTGATGGATATCATGCATATTGATCAGGCCGAAGTTTTCTCTGGAGTTTGTACCTGCAAGTATCACTTTATCGTCGGAAGCACTTATCAGTTTATAGCCTGTAATATCAAAACGATTGATATTACAGCTGTCATATGAAAGAAATGTCGTCTCGGCCTTGGCATCGAGATCCAGCTTAATGATCCCGTGCTGAGTGATCCTGACATTGCCGAACCCGTCAACATAGGAATAGTCGTTGATATTCTCTATATCATATAGCCAGCCGAAGTCATCCGTTTCCGCTGCATCCTTGACGGTGCCGTTATTAACATCGATATAGCAGTATCTGTATTCAGATGAAAAAAGCTGGACCTCTATACAGAACTTACCGTCACCGAGGCTTAAGAGATCGTATATATAGATTATGTCATCTGCGGGATAAGCATCCTCCAGACATACGACCGTCTGCTCCCCCTCCGCGGATATAAACTCCGCATAACCGCAATCGGAGATATTCCCGGAGTTCTCTGTAAATACGGAAAAACAACATATCGAGTATCCGTCGGCATTCACGTTGTAATATGACCATGTATCCGCGATTGGGAAACCTCCGATCTCGGTCTTGTCGACGGCAGCTGATATTTCCCTGTTCACGGGATCATACTCCAGCACTTTACTTACCGGACCGGTACCGTCGACCCACCTTGCCTCCACCGAGAGCTTATCACCTGTTATATATACTCCGCCTACGCCCGCGCCGGGATCTCCGGTATAATCTGCCACCGTCTGTACCAGATCTTCATCATACTCAAAGTTACCTTCACTGTCATAAACATCGATATATGTCTTATAACATTCCGGCGGTGCAAAGTCGCTCAGATCATACATAAGCTGTCCCTGAGTCAGGCTGATCATCTTATCTCCCGCCATTCCGATAACATCCGTATGCGCCCACATACAGTCATTCGGATCGAGTACCGGTGTAACTTCGGTGATCGAAGCCGAATACCACGGATCATCTTCAGAGATCGTTACTTCAGGTGCATCTTTCCCCTTACTGCACCCCGTGATCATCAACATCGGGCATGCCAACGATAACGACACAGCCGATACTACTGCCTTTTCCCAACACTTTTTCATAAGTCCCCCGGCTCTTCGGTCCGATCGTTTGAACAAGCCGCGAAGGATGCGTTTTGTTAACAAACTGTGAACCGAAGCCATATATATTTAACCGTCGTTAAACAGGCGGTCAATATATAGACGATCAACGCAAAAACAGCATTGCAACAAATTCCATTTCGATATATAAAAATGTATATGTAATAATAAAGATACGTATCAATAGTAAAGCGAGTAGGCAGGTATCAATGAGAGAAGAGAAAAAACAACAGAAAAAGATCGAGATAATGGAAAAGTCTTTTGCCCGGTACTGCGAGACCGGACTTCGAGACACAGGTATCCAGGATCTTGCCAAGGCCTGCGGAATGACAGCTCCGAATTTCTATTCATATTTCGATAACCTTGATCAGCTCATCATAGAAGCTACCGAGCACTGCATGATCAAGATCGAGAACGAGCTGCTGGAGGATGCACCCCGCAATAAGGAGGACATCGCTCCCTTTATCGAGAGGATAATCGTTCCCAATCGCGATTTTCATTCCAAGGAATATCGCTTTATGTATCAGGTCCTGACCACCCCGCGTTTTCTTGAGTTCGGCAAGAGCTTCAGGAACAGACAGTTCGAAAGATACAGGAAGTATTCCGAGGACCTCGAGAAGGTATTGGATGTACCGTGGTACCTCATACTCCACTGGATATTGAATCTTGAGCAGACGATCGTGCAGTATGCGCTTTTCGAGAATTCAACGATGTATGTGCTCCAGAAGATAAGCCTCGAAAAGATGGCCTCAAGGATGCTGGCAGACAATGGAGGTAACGACTTCCCCGGAGATGCGATAATCTCCTGATCATACAGATAACTATCCTCAAAGGATATTAAATACCCTCCGGAAACTTCATTTCAGCTTCCGGGGGGTATTCACTTGAGTTGGAAGGGGTATAATGCGTATCTTGAAAAACTTACATCCCGAACTTATGCCTTCTTACCGTT
>CACZPC010000312.1 GCA_902782985.1 Oscillospiraceae bacterium | reverse complement strand
CTTGGAATGACACTGCGGGCACTCAACAAAGCCGGGCATTTCAAGCTTCCAAGCGCTCCTGTGACGGGAAGTTCTTGCCTTTGACCATTTTCTCTTAGGATGTGCCATATATTTCCACCTCCATTTACTGTAGGAATTAAGCTTTTCTTCGCATAACGCTTAAAGATTTTACATTAGGAATCAATCTTTTGCAATAGCATTTTCCGCAAAATGTTATTTTTTATTCAAAAGCCCGTCAAATGAGCTTTATACAGAAGATATTCTTCTCCCTTTTCCCTTCTTCCTGACATATCTCATAATCGATCTCAAACCGGTTGACAAGAAGCGACGGCATATTGATATAGTTGGTCACGATATCGACGGTCATCTCTCCGTAAGGTGTCATAAATACGCCCTTGCTCTTCTGAGCCGTATTAAATTCCAGGACGCTCTTGATCTCGCCCTTACGCCTGATGCGGGCAATGCCTTCGTGCTTATCCATCTCGATCTCATAGATCGAATCCGCCTTATCACCGGGATGCCTCTGCTTCCATCTGATCTTTAAGGCCGCAGGCGATTCCTCATACATGCACTCGGTAACGAAAGGCGCTTCATAAGCGGAAGTCGTGATCTCTATCTTCTTTTTCATCTCATGTACTCCGATACGTCAAATCTGTCAACGGTGACCTTCCTGGTACCGTTGGGAAGTCCTCTTCCAAGGAACGGAGCTGCTACATTCTCAAAGCGCTTCGCATCGTCGCTCGTATAGAATTCTCTTGTAACGGAACTTCCGTCGGATAAGAGATTGTTATCCTTAAGATACTGCTCCACGACGGAAGCAACACTTATCCCCGAATTGATAAGAGTAACACCATCGCCCATGACATCCCCTATCGTCCTTGCAAGGAGCGGATAATGAGTACAGGCAAGTACCAGCGTATCCACGCCGAATTCCTTGACCGGAGCCAGATACCTTTCGGCAGTAAGATGAGCGATATCATCGTTCCACCAGCCTTCTTCCGCCAGAGATACGAACAGGGGACAGGCCTGCTGGATGATCTTAAGATCTCTGATATTCTTACCTTCTTCCTTGACGGCTTTCTCATACAGGCCGGAAGATACGGTAGCATTAGTCGCTATTATCCCTACCCTTCCGTTGCGGGTAGCCTTTACGGCAGCCTTGGCTCCGGGGTATACCACCTCCACCACAGGCACCTTTGAATGCTTCTTTAATACTTCGTATGCATGTGTACTTGCCGTATTACATGCAATGACGATCATCTTAACGTCCTTGCTCTCAAGGAACATCATGTCCTGAAGAGAATACTCGACGATGGTATCGTGAGATTTGCTTCCGTAAGGAGCACGTCCGTCATCACCGAAGTAAACCGTGCTCTCCGAAGGAATACGGGCAATGATCTCACGAAGTACCGTAAGACCTCCTATACCTGAATCAAAAACACCTATGGGTCTGTTATCTGCCATTTAATCTGTTCACAACCAATCAATTATTTTACTTCGGACATTATACCATCTTACCGGGCGGGCTTAAAACTTGTAAGAAGCAGCCAATGTTCTTGCTTCATCATATGAAGGGATCGACGGGATCCCGCCGCGTCCTTTTACACAAAGTGCCGCAAATGCATTTCCCGTTACGGCACAATCGATGATCGCATCCCGGGTCATGTCTTCGACTGCACAGCCGAAGGACAGGAATCTCCCTACAAAACCGCCCCAGAATGAATCTCCGGCGCCTGTAGTATCAACGCAGTCGACCTTAAATGCATCAATTATCTCTTTATGGTCATCCCGGGCTATAAGTGCACCCCTGCTGCCTAACGTCACGGCAACGAGCTTAGGCCCCATGGCAAGGATTGCGTCGGCAGCATCTTCATAAAGATCACATCCCGTAATGAGCAGACTTTCTTCATCGGAGACCTTTACGATATCAGCCATCGGTATCAACGATCTCATTTTATCAACGGCATCCTCCCTGCTTTTCCAGAGCGAGGCACGATAATTGGGATCACATGATATGACCGCACCGGATCCTCTGGCGATCCTCACAGCCTCAAAAGTCGGACTGCGCGAAGGTTCATCCGTAAGAGAGAGCGAGCCGACATGCAACACTCTGCACGATGTGAGCAACGACTTATCAAGTTCTTCTGTTCTTAGCATGGTATCGGCCCCGGGGGATCTTGCAAACGAGAAGCTCCTCTCTCCGTCCCCGTCCAGTCCGACAAAAGCAAGCGTCGTGAAAAAGTCCTTATCTTCGATAATGCCGCTTGTATCTATGCCTTCCGCATGGAGAGTCTCAATAAGGAACCTGCCGTGCATATCAGATCCGACCTTGCCTATAAATGCGGTCCTGCATCCCATATGTCCGGCAGCCGTAAGCATATTGGCGGGAGCTCCGCCCGGATTCTGCTCGAAAAGCTTCATGCCGTCACCGCTCCTGCCGGCTTCCGTAAAATCGATCAGCAGTTCGCCTAAGGCCACGATGTCATAATTCTTCACGGAGTGCTCCATAGATGATGAGTTATCTTCTCTTCTTGCCGAGCCTTTCGACATCGATCTCATATCTGGGCTCGATCTCGAACTTCCTTCCCGACAATACGTGGTGAAGGTTGTCTGCAGGGATCCTCCTCATAAGAAGAGTCGTAGCAAAGAGCTGCTGATATCTTACCTTGCCGCCTTTCCTGCTCTTGAAATATGTATTGATCTTATTTCTTCCGTAGTTGCCGTCGCCTAAGATAGGATGACCCAAGTGAGCAAACTGCGCTCTTATCTGGTGGGTCCTTCCTGTCACCAGCTCGCACTCAAGCTCGGCGATATCCGTTCTGTCAGGTCCAGCCCCCCGATATACATTCAATACTCTGTATCTGGTAGTGATCGGAAGATCTCCGGGCTTTTCGACATCGTGAATATATACGTTACCGGAAGGTGTCTTCTCCAGAAATGCACTTACTTCCTTCATTATGGCATCATCTTCACAGATAACCGTCTCACCCATATCGGGTACGCCTACTACAAGACATCTGTAACGCTTGATCAGAAG
>CACZPC010000311.1 GCA_902782985.1 Oscillospiraceae bacterium | reverse complement strand
TTTCCATGATCAGATCCCTGGTTCCGTCAGATCCCATAGACTTTCTCCTTATCTACCGAACATTCGTTAGGTAAAATATAGCACAGGCTTTTATTGGATTCAAATAGGAAGAGTGATAGATCTGTCTTTCCGTGCGTATCTTATTGCAAATGAATCCTATAAGCCCCCATGCACGGCCCTGTGCTTCCTCTGCGATGTTTGTCCTTGCAAGATAATCAAGGCAATTGTTTGCAACGGGAAATGCAGCAAAAAACATAAAGCCGAAGAAGCAGATCATTTGTTACTTCAAGTCTTTTTACCAGTTCTTCTCTATCCATATCCCTGATCCTCAATTTTCTTACAATATTTCACCATATCTCATTGTATGATCATTAGAGACCGGCTTTTATGGCAAGATCTGCTGTTGAAGGCTGTATAAAACAAGTAACACCTTCTCTATAAGCAGAAGACGGAGGATAAATGAGGAAACTGATATCAAAGATATGCGGTATAGGCGCCGTTATGGCACCTGTTATAACTACGGTCATGATGATCATGAGTGAGCCTGAGATAGAAGAAGCCATAGCAGGCGGCATCTTCTTCGGATGCATTATAGGAAGTATATTCGGAGTAGTATCCTTGATCTGTAATAAGGAGCGCATCAAATGGCTCATAGCACTATCCCTGTTGCCGATAGCCCCGGCCTTATTTTTTCTTATAATTGCGATCCCTTTTCTGCTTTACAGGTGACACCCGAAGCTTGTGCTATAATCCTCGTATGACGGATATCCTTGTAGTTGAAGATAATGAAGAACTCGGAGCACTGATAAGGGATTTTCTTATCAGGGACGGCTATACCGTGGAATTAAAGACCGGCGGTGAGCAGGCCATATTGCGCCTTAAGGAAGAGAGCTTCAAGCTCATGCTCTTAGATGTTATGCTCCCGGGCTTTGACGGCTATGAGACATTAAGACTTATCCGCAAGGAGCAGGGTATTCCTGTTCTTATGATGAGCGCCAATGACGATGAGGACAGCAAGATCTTAGGCCTTGATATCGGCGCCGACGATTATATCGGTAAGCCTTTCTCATTCCCTTTCCTCTCATCAAAGATAAAGTCCATGATGAGAAGAAGTTACCCTGATGATGCTAATGAAGTCAAAGTCCTGACCTATAAGGATATTACTGTAGATCCCGATAAGCTGACTGCCAGAAGAGGCGATAAGGCACTTCCTGTCAGCGGCAAGGAATTTGATATCCTTGTCTACTTTATGAAGCATCCTGAGAAAGTCATCACTAAGGAAGCACTGTTCAACGCGGTATGGGGAGCCGACTGCGATTCTGACGTATCTACCATAACCGTATATATAAGATGGCTTCGCGAGAAGATCGAGAAGGACCCCAAGAATCCCGAATATATCCATACGGTCTGGCGCGTAGGCTACAGATTCGGCGGAGATAAGGATCAATGAATAAGTACACAAGAAAGTATATCTTTGCACTTATCCTGTTCCTTCTCTTAGGAGCAGGTGTTCTTATAATATCGAAGGCCATCTATGCATCCGACAGCGGCAGCAGGAATACGCTTATAAACAGATTCGTACACAGCCTGGAACAAGACCTTTCAGAAGACACAGAAGATATAGAAGATATAGACGCAAAGATAGACGAACTTATAAGAGAGAACAAAGACTCCTGGAAGAGAGAGTTCAAAGATGAGAATATCCCTACCGGCATAGAGTTCATCCCGATAGAAGGAGATCTTAAAGGAAGTATCTCTTCAGACGGCGACAACAAAGTCATATGGGCAGTAACAGGAGAAGGCAGGACGATAGGTCTTATAGTATTTACTTTCGAAGATACAAGGCCTTTAAGAGCAATACTATTATCGGAGGCCGTAGTAGCCGCAGCCTTTGTGGTACTGATAGCATACTTTGTATATATAGACCGTAAGCTGTTAATGCCGTTTAACAGGTTGTCCTCGTACCCCGAGAAGATAGCCAGGAACGAGACGGGAGAACATATCCCCGAGACCCGCGAGAAGTTCTTCGGCAAGTATGTCTGGGGCATGAATATGCTAAGCGACAGGCTTAAAGGAGACAGGAAGAAGCTTCGCTCGTTAGAGAAAGAGAAGCAGACCATGATATCCACCATAGCGCACGGTATAAAGACTCCCGTATCCAACATAAGACTTTATTCTGAAGCCATAAGAAGCGGCCTTTATAAGAAGGACGGTATTCCCGACCCCGAAGATGCCGTCGTAGCAGATAAGATAGAGAAGAACGCGCAGGATATCGAAATGCTCGTTAAGGAGCTTGTCGACAGTGCTTCTCAGGGCGTCGTGGAATTCGAGCCGCAGATAGAAGCATTCTATCTGTCTGAGATAGAAGAGTGGGTAAAGGAAGAATATTCCAACAGGCTTCATGTACTTAAGATCCCCTTTGAAGTCGACTGCAAGAGCAAGGTGATGATTAGAAGCGACAGGGCGGGGATAATAAGGATACTTACGCAGTTTATGGAAAATGCCGTTAAATACGGTGACGGTAAGAAGATAGGCGTGACTATAGATAAGACAGACGACGGCTACTTCTTGGCCGTAAGTAACACCGGAAGCCGTGTGCCCGAAGCTGAAGAACGATATGTTTTTAACAGCTTCTGGAGAGGTTCTAATGCGGAAGATATAGAAGGTAACGGACTCGGACTTTATGAAGCGGGATTTATCGCCAGAAGGCTTGGCGGGACCGTTGCAACAAGGTATATAGAAGAGAGTAAAGAGACGGAATTTTCCGTATTTTTCCCGATTTAGGAATTTTTTAATAGTTTTCCTCTAGACTGTCACTCAAGGATAGTAAAACGGAGGAAAAGATTATGAGTACTGTCATCGAGACAAAAGATCTTTGCAAGACTTATATCATAGATAAGCAGAGTAATAACGTACTTCAAAATGTTGATCTTAAAGTAGAAGAAGGCGAGTTCGTATCGATAATGGGGCCGTCAGGCTCAGGTAAGTCTACGCTTCTTTATACGATAAGCGGCATGGATAACGTGACCGCGGGAAGCGTCAAGTTCGACGGCGAAGAGATAACTTCCATGTCAGAGAAAGATCTTATGAAGATAAGGCTCATCAAGATGGGCTTTATCTTCCAGCAGATGTATATGATGAAGAAGTTAAGCATCATCGACAATATCATACTTCCGGGATTCCAGGCTAAGATCAGACCTCGCGATGAGGTCAGGAAGTATGCGGAAGAGCTGATGCGCAAGGTCGACATTATCGACACGGCAGA
>CACZPC010000310.1 GCA_902782985.1 Oscillospiraceae bacterium | reverse complement strand
TACTTTGGGATGCATGGCTGCACGGTTCCACCCAAATTGCGCTTCAGCTTATGTGCTTAACCCGAGTAAGTCTCGCCATTGAAACGCCTCTTAATTGCCCCTTAACGCGGGATACGGCACGGATTGCTCTCGACATATACCCGAAAGTGTACTCCTGCAGCTCAAGGGGTGTATGCTTGCCGTTGCCTTTCTTCGAAGCTCTCAGCCGGTGACTTCGATTCTCTGTAAGAGGCTCATCACGGGGCACTTGTCCCTGTCAAAGCTTTTAATAGAGTGATTTTGTCACTTTTATCCTCGAAAGTCAACCGTCTCGGCACTCATTAAGATCAGATCTTCAATGCCTTTCGAACACGGCCTCCTACAATTCCGGCCAGAATGATCTTGATGATATCACCGGGCAGCGGAAGCACCATAAAAGACATGAGAAGCTTGCCGATCGGCATTCCGTCACCCTCATTATAGAAATTCAAGATAACATATGCATAAGCTGATCCGATCACATAAAGGATAACTGTGGCAATGGCGCAGGCAGCAAATACATTAAGCTTCTTCTCCACCATTAAACCGATAAGGAAAGCACAGAGGATAAATCCGATAAAATAACCGAATGTAGGCTGGAAGACATACCAGAATCCGCCGCCTCCGGTAAAGATCGGAAGTCCGATAAGGCCCAGGAGTACATACAGAAAAGCACTGAGCGCTCCTTTCTTACTGCCCAGAAGGATCCCCGCACACATTACAAAGAACCACTGAAGGGTCAGAGGGCATGTGGGAAGGGGGATCTTTATAAATGCTCCTACCGCTATAAGCGCGGTAAATAAAGGGATAAGAACCAGATCTTTTGTTGACAGAAATCTCGTTTCGCTGCTCATTGTAAACCTCTTTTTCTTTTATGTTTACAATGTTATATCACACCCTCTCACAGGCGTCAATCTGTGGTATTATCTTTTTATGCTTACGACAAAGGATCATGTTATCTCATCACTTATAAAGGCCAAAGATTATATATCGGGCGAAGCCATAAGCTCAGATCTCGGCATAAGCAGAGCAGCTGTCAACACGGCTGTAAAGGCACTTCGCACAGAAGGCTATGACATAGAATCCTCTACCAAGAAGGGCTATATCCTTAAGTCCCGTCCCGGAAAGATATCGTCAGGCGAACTTCTTCCCTATCTTGAACCTTCAAGGCTTGATAAAGTGATCGTAGAAGATTCGGTTACATCAACCAACGATCTCCTTAAGAATCTTGCATCCGAAGGTGCACCTGAAGGTACCGTCATCATTGCCGACAGACAGACCAGAGGTAAAGGCCGCCGCGGCAGGTCTTTCGAATCGCCGTCAGGAACCGGAATATATCTTTCCTATCTTCTGAGGCCATCGGCAGCACCTTCCGATGTAACTCATGTGACGGCCTGCTCAGCTGTCTGTGTGCATAATGCGATCCTTGATGCCTGCGGTGTAGAAACATCGATAAAGTGGGTCAACGATCTTGTAATAGACAACAAAAAGATATGCGGCATCCTTACCGAGATGAATCTCGAAAGCGAGTCTTTTTCAGTTGACAGTATCATCGTCGGTATAGGGATCAACGTAAACGGTCCTTCCGATATCTTTCCGCCTGAAGTCCGTAAGGTCGCAGGCTCCATAGAATCCGTCACCGGTACTCATTGTGACAGAGCCCGTATCGCCGCATCACTGATATCAGAGATGGATAAAATGGCAGATCGTCTTACGAAGGATACGTCTTCATATCTTGAGACATACTCTTCATCCTGCATAACTCTCGGCAAGGAGATATCTATAGTCAGCCTTCCGGATTCGAACGAGATACCTCGTCACGGAACTGCGATCGCAGTCAATCCCGACTATACTCTTAAGGTTCGCCTTGATGACGGCACCGTTACCGATATAAAGAGCGGAGAAGTATCTGTCCGAGGTTTATACGGATATATCTGATCAGAAATATACAGGCCACATCCGGTAGTCCAGGGCATCTGCGCTTCCGCTCTCAGACCACATGACTTTCCAGTCACTTCTCTGCCAACATCCCCCAACGGAATCAAATTCAAACACATGGATACCAGAACCTCTTGCGACATAGATGACCTTCGCATGAGAAGACGAATACTCCAATACCTTGCAGTAATCAACTTGGTCGATCATGTGAGTCTCCTTGTAGAGTTCATCAAATTCATCCCCGTACTTATAAGTCAGATACTCAGCCTTTATGTAAGGATATGCCAATGCGATAACGACTGTTGCTATTATTATCAGTATTAATGCTGTTCTCTTTCTCATACTAAAACTCCATCCTTTATAACCAATCAGTAAAACACACTCATAAATGATACACCTGATCAATGAAAATCCAAATTTCCGTTAACAGCCTTATACACAGATAAGATCCTTTATCCTGTCATACTTGGATTCACCTATACCGCTTACGTTAGTTATATCCTGAATACTCGTAAAAGGAGTCTCTTCCCTGTATGCGATTATCGCGTCGGCAGTAGTTTCTCCTATACCCGGAAGAGTCATAAGCTGTTCTCTGCTCGCGGTATTGAGATTTATAAGGCCTGATGCATTTGACGCATCGGCCTCGCCTTCTGAGGAAAGAGCCGGATCGGCACGGAAATAGATCTGCTGATTACCCCATGCTCCTGCTCCCTCAGTCTCGATCTCATCCAAAGTCGGAATATAGACAGATATATTACCGTCTATAACATAGACCAGATCGATATATTCATCCGCCGCATTCTCCGTAAACCCTCCGGCATTCTCCACCGCATCACAAAGAAGAGCCCCGGCTTCAAGTTCATACACTCCCGGATCATTGACCGCTCCGCATATATAGATATTTACGGTTCTGTCCTGCTCCCCCTCTGAAGCAGCTTCGCCAGCGATAACTGATGTTTCTTCCGCACTTTCGCTTGTTTCTTCGCCTTTTATAAACATAGAAGCTGACTTCCCGGACAAGATCACTTTATATATGATGCTCAGCAATACGATCAGCAAAAAAGATACTATATAGACAGCATTCTTATTTATTCTCTTTCTGGTCTTCATGGCGTCATACTAACACTCTGACAGCTCAAAAAACTTCGACAAACATCGACAAACATCGACAAATTTCGACAACGAGTACATTAAATAGTACAAAACGGCATCAGTCAGATATTCGGCACCCCCGTCAAGTCCTTGATCTCTCACAAAAAGGCGCCCGACCATATACGGTCAGACGCCTTGAAAGGACTATCTAAGACAGGATCATGCTTCGGGCTTCTTCGTCTGCCAGAGCTTCTCGAGATCGTAATTAGCTCTCTCCTCGGGATGGAAGACATGAACGACTACATCCTTATAGTCGATAAGCATCCACTTATCACCGCTTCTGCCCTCGATATGGTCAGGATAGATACCGCACTCATTCTTCAGGACATATTCGACTTCATCCGTAAGAGCCTTGATCTGAGTCGTGGAATTACCGCTTGCGATTACAAAATAATCCGCAAGAGTCGTCTTCTCCATAACATCCAATACTTCTATATCTATACCCTTCTTGCTCTCAAGAGCAGCAACGATCTTATCGACCATTTCCTTGCTTGTCATCAATTACGTCTCCTTATCAATGTTTTTGTTTATTGTATCACATCTTATGCCGATGCTACGAACCGAACTTATAGTATTCATTCACAAGGCTTCTGTATCCTAATGATTTGATATCGTCATAGCTTACTTTATACCGCTTTTTATTTCGACATCCGCTTACGATATACCTTATAGTTTCCTGCGCATACCGGTCGATCTCGTGAAGGCTCCTGTCGGTGTTGATCACGGGAAAATACCAGTAGCTCCATGTCAGATCATTATCCTGTGATTCCATAAGAAGCTTTCTGTTAAATATCCTGATGAACGCCTTGGCGCACTTAGTGCCGTCGATATCCTTTCGAGCACCCCATCTGATAAGGGACCTGGCCTTACGACGCATCTTCCCCTTTATCTTATCGACGGACACGGGAGAGATATCGATAGTACCGTCTTCATACGAGAAGCCCAGGAAAGTCCACTTCCCGCCCGGCTTTGAATACTCTTCCTTATCGTGATTTACGGACAGATGCCTCATATCAAGAAATCCATAAATATATGCAATATGGTCACGAAGCTCATCCTCGTTCTTCGCGAAGATGATGATATCATCAGAATATCTCGCATATGCGTCAGCATGCCTTTCGAAATGCTCATCCAGCCCCATAAGGTATACATTCGCAAAGAAAGATGCCGTGGGAGTCCCTGCCATTATGCCTTTCTTCTCAGATATTACCTCATTACCGACCAAAACATTATCCTCCAGCAGAAGCCCCGCAAGGAACCGATACAGCTTCGGATCATCTTTCAGGATATCTCTGACTTCGGGAAGAAGGATGTCGATATCTACTGAATTAAAATAGTCACTGATATCGACCTTATACGAATAACGAAAAGAGATATCAGCTGATCTTGTAAGCTTTCTTATTGCATCCTTGGCACCGGATGACGGTCTAAAGGAATACAGACAATCCGAAAAAAGATGATCATATCTTCTTAAGAGCAGATAGGTCAGGAGCTTTAGCACCAGCATATGGGCGCGAGGATAGACATAAATGATCCTCTTTTTACGAGTTCCCATCTTACTTATCATTTTCCTGTGTGGAAGCGGGAAAGTGCCGTTTTCCATATCACGCAAAACATCAAGATAGCCCTGTGTTGCTATAAATCTCTCTATCTCATCAGCTTCAGCGGATGATTCGAGCTGTCTTCTCTTATGCTCAAGGAACCTGATCCATATATCTTTATCGGTAAGCAGATCCAGCAAGGACTCCTTCTCTTCCAAAGATGATCCTCCCAAAATATAAAAACAGAAAGAGAAAATAATTAAATTCATCATTTGATGAATGTACCGGACCGTACAGGGATCGGCTGTCCGCGAAGCCTTTTGAACGACTCCTGCCGGGTCCTCCGCAGACGCATAAAGCATTCTCTTTCTGTTCTTTTGATTATACACCAAGATCTCTTGCAAGATCGTTTGTAAGAGGATGATGTTCCCTGCCTTGCTTAACAAATTTATCCATTACTGATCCCAGACACAGTCTGACGGCTCCGTCCAGGTCATATTCAGCAATCCTGCGCATCTCGGTAAGATCAGTATATGTTCTTGAAGGCTCGATCTTATCTGCCAGATATACTATCTTATCCAGAGTCGTCATACCGCCTCTGCCGGTAGTATGATAGGTTATGGCATCCAATATCTCTTCATCAACAATCCCGAACTTCACCTTTGCCATAGTGGCACCGGCCGGGGAATGAAGAAGTTTAAAGTCTGTAAAAAGATCACCTGATCTCTCGCGGGCCATCTGCCTTTGTTCATCCTCGGGAAGCTCCTTGGCGCAGTCATGAAGCTCTCCGGCGATAAGGGCCTTATTGACATCTGCACCGTGGATAAGAGCATAATGTGCGGACAAAAGACCTGTATTAAGAGTATGAAGAAGTCTCTTCCTTCTGAGTATCGGATAAAGAGCAACTGCATAGTCAAGAAACTTATTGGCAGTCCCGTCATCTACGGCTTCCCATACATCCTTAAAGCCATAGAGAGCATGCTCCCTGATAAACTCTTCCGCAGTCTTCGGAACTTCTGTTTTATCTCCCGTATTCCTGATGTCTGATGAAGAAGCTTCAACTCCTTCTATTTCAAACTTAAGAAGCGGTACTTCATGGCCGAAAGCACTATTGAGGCGGATCCTCTCTGCATCGATATCAATGCCGTCTCCTGGCCTAGAAGCAACAAGAAGTGACACTATACTTACGATCTCGGCGGCTTTATACCACTTATCAAACATCGAAAGTATATCAGATCCGCAAAGCCAGAAGTATTCATGCGGCTCGCGAGCCTTCCTCTCATCGACACCTGCTTCGGTAAGGATATCGAATATCTTTTCCTTAGCTGTCAGGTATCTCAGGGTATTTACGGTATAGCTTATGCCTTCCGTATAAAATTCCACGTCGCTTACGATGACTCTCGGATCTGATATCTCGGCTTCTATCGTCTCTTTAACCATATAATAACGGTACGGAGCCGCGCTCAAGACCTTACCTCTCTTGAAAGGATTTCTTACCGTAGGGATCACCATAACAAGATCGACCGCGCCGCTTCTTAAAGCGCCGCGGACGATCGATAAGTGTCCGTTATGGATGGGATCGAATGATCCGCCGTAAAGACCTATTCTCATTTTGCTGCAAGAGCCCTCTTACCTATATCGTGACGGAAGTGCTTACCCTCGAAGTCGATCTTCTCAACTCCTTCGTAAGCGGTCTTCAGAGCGCACTTGAGGCACTCGCCTCTTGCTGTTACGCCGATAACACGTCCGCCGTTAGTAAGGAATGTTCCGTTCTCGTCAAGCTTGGTACCTGCATGGTATACAAAGCATCCTTCTATCTGACCCTTGTCATCGAAT
>CACZPC010000309.1 GCA_902782985.1 Oscillospiraceae bacterium | reverse complement strand
TTCTCGATGCTGTATGTGAAGATATTATCTCCTGCGAGAACACAGATATCATCATCGACGGATTCCTGCTCGATCGTATAGATGATATCGCCGATAGCACCTCTCTTATTGGAGTCGTCAGTCGTGCCGTCATCAATGACCTTGATGGGGGCCTTGCCGGTCCTGTCCTGGGAGGCTGCCCAGTCGGAGAACTGTCCTGCGAACTTGGAATTCGTGATAAGTATTACCTTTGTAAGTTCGGGGATCTTGTCAACAGAATCCATTATGTAATCAATGATCAGTCTGCTGCCGAGAGGTAGCAACGACTTGGGCTTATCCTTGGTAAGAGGGTAAAGTCTGGTGGCATAACCTGCCGCGAGTAAGATAGCTATCACCTGTATTCTCCTTTTATACACGCCTGTTTTTAAGATTAAAAAATCTTTTGATTATTATACACTAATTCACTAAATATCCACTAACATGAGCCTGAGAATTTGCTATAATCAAAACGGATATTTAAGAGAGAAAAGGGGAGACCTTATTCAAATGGACATTTGTGCAGTAGTTATGGCGGCCGGCAACGGAACGAGGATGAAGTCCGCTCATTCCAAGGTCGTACATCAGGTTGCGGGAAAACCCATAGTTCAGTGGGTAGCGGATGCTCTTTGCGAAGCAGGATGCAACGAGCAGGTTTATATAGTCGGAGATAAGCAGGAAGAGATCAGGGATGTCTTAGGTGAGAGCGTCGCTTATGTTTTTCAGGAGCAGAGGCTCGGTACCGGACATGCAGTAATGCAGGCAGCTCCCTTTCTCGAAGGAAGAGACGGATATGTGATCGTACTTCCGGGTGATTCTCCCATGGTCAGTGCCGAGACGATCTGCAAGGCATTGAACAAGATGGAGAACGGCGATTATGCCGCTGTCGTTATTACGGCCAAGGCCGATGATCCTTTCGGATACGGAAGGCTCGTAAGAGATGGAGACGGCAACGTTCTTAAGATCGTAGAGCATAAGGATGCTTCCGAGGAGGAGCTTAAGATCTGTGAGATCAATTCCTCCATGTATGTCTTCAAGACGTCGCTGCTTCTGTCTGCACTGGGAAGGCTCAGTGCCCAGAATGCTCAGAAGGAATACTATCTCACCGACACGATCGGCATCCTTATCGGAGACGGATATACTGTAGGATCTGTGGTCTGCGATTTTGAGGATACGCTGGGAGTCAATGACAGGATGCAGCTTATGCAGGCCTGCAAGATAATGAACAGACGTATACTTACGAAGCATATGAAGAACGGTGTCCAGATCCTGGACGAGAATTCCACCTGGATCCATTATGCCGTAGAGATCGGAAGAGATACGGTTATCCTTCCGGGTACTACGATCATCGGTAATACGGTCATCGGCGAAGAGTGTATCATCGGAGAGAATTCACGTCTTGACGGTGTACAGGTGGGAGACGGTACAGTTATCGATTATTCCGTGGCTACTTCCTGCATAATCGGAAGTGACTGCCGTATCGGTCCTTTCTCGCATATAAGACCTGATACCAGGATCAATGACCATGTTACCATCGGAGCATATGTCGAGGTCAAGAACTCAACGATCGATGACTATACAAGAGCAAGACATCTTACCTATATCGGTGATTCTACCGTCGGTAAGAATGTTAACTTCGGATGCGGAACAGTTACATGTAACTTCGACGGTCAGGATAAGATGGGATGCGTTATCGAGGATAATGTATTCATCGGCGGTAACTCCAATATCCTTTCGTCCGTAGTGCTCGGCAAGGACAGTTATATTGCCGCAGGATCCACCATTACCAGTGACGTACCCGCCCTGGGACTCGGTATCGGAAGATCCAAGCAGGTCAATAAGGAAGACTGGGTAGCCAAGAAGAACCGCTTAAGAGGAGCCAACTATATCAAGCTCGACAGTAAGC
Organism: Oscillospiraceae bacterium; assembly: GCA_902782985.1. GTDB lineage: Bacteria > Bacillota > Clostridia > Saccharofermentanales > Saccharofermentanaceae > Saccharofermentans. Next base: position 1,208 of record CACZPC010000309.1, on the reverse strand, counting down.
GTTCGGAGGTCTGATATGTGGCTTGTGGCAGGCCTCGGTAATCCCGGGGAGAAGTATGCATATAACTGGCATAACTTAGGGTTCCTTGCGATAGAGATGCTTGCCGACAAGCATAATATCACGCTTGACAGGACGAAGTTCAACGGAGTGTACGGCAAGGGCAAGATCGCGGGCGAAGATGTAATGATCTTAAAGCCCATGACTTATATGAATAATTCGGGAGAGTCGGTGGCTCCCGCCGCGTCATTCTTTAAGATCGATCCCTCTCATGTGATCATCGTTTATGACGATATCGATATCAAGGTCGGTACGATCCGTGTCAGAGAGAAGGGATCCGCAGGAACTCATAACGGCATGAAGTCCGTTATCAGATATATGGGTACACAGGACTTCCCCAGAGTCAGGATCGGATCCGGTCCCGTACCCGAGAAATGGAACCTTATCGATTATGTGCTTGCCGATATCCCCAAGGATCAGAGGGAGACGGTATATCACTCTTTCGAGGATGCAGTAAAGGCAATAGAAGAACTTATCGGAGCAAATGGATAAAGAGATAAAGTCACTTCTTGAACTCATTAATAATGACGAAGCACTTATCGCTTCATCAGAGAGGTGTGTCCGCGAGGCACGCCATCTTAATGTGTCCGGATTATGCGAGCAGCAGAAGGGTTATCTGGTCGCCGCGCTGGCGTATAAATATGCCCGAAAGCCTGTCGTCATCTCGTCGGATACGGTAAGAGCCAAGGCATTGGCTGAATCGATCAAGCCTTTTACGGACGGAGATATCCTTATCGTGGAGCCTTCCGAGATGAGTATCGTAACGGCAGTGGCAAGCTCGAGGGACGGAGAGAGCGAGAGAGTCGGAACGATATCGAGGCTCCTTCGCGGTGACTATGCGGCGGCGATCATCTGTGCGGGTGCTCTTGCCGTGAAGATGCAGAGCAGAAAGGATTTCGAGAGGGATCTTATACCCCTGAGGCTCGGAGACAGACAGGATCCGACAGAGCTTATCGACAGGCTGACGGAGATCGGATATGAGAGGGTATCTTCCGTATCGGTACCGGGTGAATTCTCGGCAAGGGGAGATGTTATGGATATCTTTTCGCCCGATAATAATATGCCCGTCCGACTGAGCTTTTTCGATGATGAGATAGACCAGATAAAGACTTTCGATCCCGATAATCAAAGGTCGACCGATTCGTTCAACA
>CACZPC010000308.1 GCA_902782985.1 Oscillospiraceae bacterium | reverse complement strand
TTATGTGGTAACATCTATTGAACGTAATGAATATTCGGAGGTGTCTATGTCAAAAGGACGCGTAATGGGAATAGATTTCGGTACGAGGCATATAGGTGTTGCATTATCTGACGAACTTTGGATAACAGCATCGGGATTCGAGACAGTTAACTGGAACGGAGAGGACGATGCGTGGGCTCTCGACCGTATAGCGAATATAGTCAAGGAGAAGAACGTCTCCGTTATAGTCCTTGGAAAGCCCTCGAGGACTGACGGTACAGTATCAGAGACGGAGAAAAAGGCGATAGTATTCGGACAGAAGCTTACCGAGCTTACAGGTATCACTCCTGAGATGAAGGATGAGAGATATACTACTGTTATTGCTTCCAGGATGCTCCATGATACCAATATCAACTCCAAAAAACAGAAGAAGATAATCGATCAGGTAGCCGCTGAGATCATAGTAAGGGAATATCTCGAGAGCCACAGATGACTATAAGGGTCTATATGTGATACAATCCTTATATCTTTTATATAAAGGGAGATAATGACCATGGATGAAGAAATGAATGAGATGAATATCGTAACACTTGTTGACGAAGAGACAGGCGAAGAGATGGAGTTTGCTCTTGTTGACGGTTTTGATTATAAGGATAAGAGCTATTCAGTACTTGTTACCGTAACTGATAATGAGGATGAGGCTGAGATGGTCATAATGGAAGAGGTAGAAGGTGAAGAGGGAGAGATCCTCTTAGCTTCTATCGACGAGGGTCTCGAGGATGAGATCTATGATCATTATGATGAGCTCTGCGACGAGTATTTCGACGATGAAGACGAATCAGAGGAAGCTTAATAATCCTTTTAAGAGCAAATATAAGTACTCCGCTTCGTCGGTTACTTCCAAGAAGAAATCCGGCAGCGAGGATGAGCTCGTAGTCATTCGTGATGTATCCAATAACAAGGAGTATTATCTGTCGATAGTAGATACCTTCGTATATTCAAAGAAGGAATATATCGTCATGTATAACTATGCTCCGGATGACGGTAATCATGATAAGCCCGAGCTTGTGATCATGAGAACGGAGTTTACTAAGAAGGGTGATCAGCTCTTCTATTCGATAAAGGACCAAAATGAGCTTGATGTGGCTTTCGCTGTATTTATGAGAAGGTACTACGGTTCTACCGTACCTGATCAGCAGGCAAGAGTCGGAGTCAGGTAACGGATCGATATGAGTGAGAACTCGCAGAATCTTATTAAGAATATAGGCGGCAAGATCGGCGCAGTCGGTCTTGCTTTTATTGCAACATTTTTGATGGTATTATGCCAGTATTTTGTTATAATCGGGCTAGAGATATTAGGCTTTAATACCAATCTGTATGACGGACTTACGACTGTAGCGTATTCGATAATTACGATCATCGTGATGTGGGGCTTGATCATGATCTTATCCATGATCTTATCTGACAAAAGAGAGAAGTTCCTTAAGGTCGGTAAGCTTGATTGGGCCCAGATCGGATTCACCGTCATAGTGGCATTCGGTCTGATGGGACTGGTAAATATCTATCTTATTTCCGCAAGCGCGATAGCTGAACTTATTCCCGATGTTATGGGGAATGAGCTTGATAAATATTCCGAATCTGTTGACCGCTATGCGGAATACGAAGCGGATGTTATTCCCGGTTGGGATCATATTCTTGAATTTATCGGGGTTGCATTTCTGGTTCCTATTGCCGAAGAGCTTACTTTCAGGGGCGCGATACTGGGCTCTCTCCTTAAGAAGTTCAGACCGGGAGTGGCGATCGTACTGTCGGCTTGCATCTTCGGAATCCTTCATGGTATATCCATCCATATAGGATATGCTCTGCTGGCAGGTATAGTTATCGGATGGGTATATTACTACACCGAGAGTATCAAGGCGACGATACTTCTTCATTCCCTGTTTAATCTGATGGGATCGGCACTTGCGACATTCTTAAGCAGCGGGCTTTTCGGTGATATGGAGGGTGTTGCCGGTGTGGTCTCCTCCTTGTCTTTCCTTGCGGAATTGGCATGTATTCCTCCTGCGATCGCATCTTTTATTTTTCTGAGGATGTTATACAAAAATAAGCATGCTGAGACACCTTCTTCCGAAGAGCAGGATAAAGACAATGAGATGGCCGGTGAGCCTGAGTCTCAAGGGATAAAGTATGTATGAACAGACTTGAAAGATTCAGGTTCGGCAATGTCCATAAGAGAAGAATAGTGAGGAGCATGGTCGTAGTTACGAGCATGTTTGCCGTATCTTTACTTGTGCTTGCAGGACTGGGAATATTCAGCAGCAGATCCGAACTTGTAAGGATAAAGCTGTCTTCATCTTATAACGGTCGTGACCTGGACGGTGTCGGGATCAATCTCGAGCAGATACCCTGCGGAAATCGAGTAAGAAATTCGGATTTTGAGCAAAGTGATTCATTCAGATCAATGACGATAGTCGATGCTTCCGAAGATTATCTGTACTTTGATCCCGATGAGGGAGTTGCAGATGCGAATATAAGGATCGGAAGTGAGATAAGGGTATTGTCCCTTGACAGTGACGGCGTTATGAGTGCCAGATATTCCGGTCTCGTAAATGATGTAGATGAGGCCAGATTCGGTCTTATGACGGAGATCGAAGATACCGAGGGATATCGTATCGGAGAAGATATAGTCAAGACAGTGGCACTGGACAGTACGGTGGATGCTCTGACATCGGAGGGCAACCTTATACTTGATATTACATCGGTGCAGTTGACCAAGGTGTTTGACGAAGAAGATGTCACTTTTAAGGATATATGTTCCTCGGATATGCTTATATATGCTTTGGCGGATAACGGGGATATCTACGTATCAAATGACGGACGAAATTTTGATCTTTATGCCTCGGGGCGCGGGGATGAGAATTCTGCATTAGAGCCATTGAATATCGTATGTGCAGGTTCGTCTCCTGTTGTTGCTTATTCAGACGGATCTGTCATGGTCTACTCTCAGGGAGTAGGACGAAAGCTTACACTTACTTTTGATACGACGGGACTTATTATGGATTCCGACGGGACTGACGTCTATATGATCACCTCTGAAGGTGATCTTTATGTTTCATCCAACGGGTATATCTATTCTTATGTCGATACAGGAGATGTTCTGGAAGGACAGACTGTTATCGATCATGACTGCTGCAGCGGTAAGATGTGTATCCTTACTGACTCGGGGAAGATGATAACCGTAAGAAGGGATGATCAGGAATATATTACGGAAGAATTCGTTATAGCGTCTGTTGATTCCGAACATATTGCAGTATCCAATGAGGGAAATGTCATTGTAGTTACATCCGATAAGAAGGCTTGCCTTATATCATCGGAAGACGGAAGAGTATCGGATCTTACTTCAAATGCCGGCTCCGTGGATAATGTTATAAAAGGCGCAGGAGACAGGATGATCACCGTGAGCGGTAATAATCTTTATCTTGTTACTGTGCTGTCGGGTATCAGAGTGAACTCGCAGATCCCTGAAGAAGCCGTGCTTGCAGGCGATCTGTGCATAATAGGCGATTCTTCCGTATCAGATGAATACTGGGAAACGATCGGAGACGGAACGTCTCTTACATATTACAATTCCGGCCTTTCCGATGCAGTCCCGAATTCCTGCGGCAGGATGATCGGAACAGGAGATAATGTTCACGCGATATCGCAGAGACTCTATGGTTCCGCATCTGACAATTTCTCGGAAAATACTTTCTATTGTCTCAGTGCTTCGCTCAAGAGTGACGGTAAGATCAGAAATGTAAAGATATGGATCTCCGGTGATACTTTTGGAGAAGTCGGTATAGATGCCGATGATGTCGGAAACAAGATGATAGAATACACGACGGTATTTGCCGTGACCGGTAATATGCTCTCGGATGAGACTTTAAGACTCAATATATCATTTGAGGGAGAGGGCATCGTATATGTAGATGATATATACCTCGGAGAAGACAGATATGAGAAAGAGTCGGTACCGGAGGAGTTTAATTCAGCCGTTGTAGGCAGCAATCCGTCTGCGATGAGACTTTCGAATATCGTTATGTGTTCGAATGATTTTTCGGATGAGCTGTTCTACGGTACCGGTTGCGATTCGCTTGAATGCTCTATGCAGCTGGCTAAGAATGCCGATTCACGTCCCTGGTTTGTCATCGGTTCATATGCCGATCAGGCTTCTCTTGATTCCTGGCTCGACTATATGTGCGGCTCGGTCAAGTCTGATTATGGAAGACTCAGGATCGACAACGGTACGGCTCTTCCGTGGAGCAGACAGTTTGATACTATCTATATCGAGATAACGGATACGGACGGAGCTTTCGAAAGTGATATGCAGAGAGGTTCTTATGTATCTTATGTTATGGGACTGATCACGCAGTCCAGATATTACGCTGAAGTCAAGGATAAGCTTGTATTCCTCGACGGAATGACCTACGAGGGCGGTACGGTATTGTCGGCTGCTGATTATCATACAATGGATATGAGCATTAATCTCTTAAGCTCCGTATCCGGTCGAAATGATATTATAGGTCAGTCTTTTGAAGATCTTAATTATGATGCTCCGAGATTCCCCTCCAGAAGTTCGGATTCCGGTGAATTCATAAGATCTCTCGATATAATCGCCGGGGCGGGAGAACTGACTGCAGGTGAGATCGTATCTGCTCTTTCGAATGATTCGGTCAGGATGGTCATGATAGATATAGATGTCTCTCCAAGGCCCGTGGATACGGAGAGTTCGGATGTTTTCAGCAGCGACTCGCAGATAACGATATTGAATACCGTCCCGCAGATAAGATTCCTCAGGCATTCGGATTCTCTTTATTACGAGCTCTCCGATCCTATGGATTCAGAAGCACTTGTCACGGCATCCGAGTTCAGTTCGGAGTGTTCGGTAATGCTACTGTCCGACGGAGATAAGGTCTATCTGATAGTTTCAAATACTTCCGATACGCAGCAACAGTATCTTATCGAAGGTGTTGATATGACTCTTGATAATGCTGTAGTAAGAAGATATTCGGCAGAAGGCAATCTGCTTACGACCAGGAGACTGTCGCGAAATGATGTAAGACATACGCTTCAGGCGGGTGAGTTCAGTGTAATAGAGTTCGGAGGAAATCAGTAACGGATAACGATCCGAAGATCAGTTGTCCCCGGATATTATCGATTTATAGGCATTGAGAAATCTTTCTCTTATAGGCGCGTCGGCATTATGACCCAGCTCTGCTCTGCTGAGCGGAGAGATCATACCGCCGGCCATCTCAGCATGACCGCCGCCGTCCCCGATCCCTTCAAGAGCTTTTTTGGTGAGTCTACCCGCCGAGATATCATCTATTTCGGATCTTACGGAGAATTTATAACCTCCGTCGCGGTCGGCATAGACTATTGCCAGCTCTACGCTGTCGAGCGAAAGGATGAAATCCGATACCATGGCAACCAGACCATCGGGACAATCAAACGGAATATGTACGAATCCGATGACATCATATACGACGATATTCTGTATGGCGGCTCCGTATGCACGAAGATCGGTAAGCTCGAGCTCGTTGCTGCCGAGCCTTGTCATTAATTTGTTATCGGAGATAGAATTGAGCCTTTGATAGGCCGTGATATCTTCTTCGGTAACACGACGGCAGAAATTATTCGTATCCACTTTGATGGCGTAGAGAAGAGCCGTGGCGACATTAGTTGGGACCTCAATATCATTATCGAAGAAATAATCAACGATTATGGTCGCACAGGCTCCGTACATCCTGTGGTCGACAAAACGGTATTCATAATCCGTGCTCCAGGGGTGATGATCGATGCAGGCGACTTCATTTCCGGGTATATCGGTAAAATTTGCATTTGATCTTTGACCGTCGACGGTAATCACGAGATCATCATCAGTAGTCTTGAATCTGTCGGCATTAAATATCTTGATCCCGAGCTCGTCTACCATCAACTTGGTGCTGAGCTTATCTATCCTGCCGCAGTAAACGCAGGTGGCATCTATACCGTAAATACCAAGCAGGTACTGAAGACCGAATGCGGTACCGATCGCATCGGGATCCGGAAAATTGTGAGTCTGGATAATGACTCTGTTCCCGCTGCCAAGTACCGAGAGGAGGCTGCGGAGTTTTCCAACGGATTCTTTCATCAAAATATCAGAGCACCTTGGCAAGAAATGTCTTAAGACGTTCGTTATCCGGATCGTTGAAGATCTCGTCCGGCGTTCCTTCAACTACTATTTTACCACTTTCCATAAAGATTACGCGAGATGCAACTTCGCGTGCAAAACCCATCTCGTGGGTAACGACTGCCATTGTCATGCCTTCCTTGGCAAGATCCTTCATAACATCGAGTACCTCTCCGACCATCTCGGGATCGAGAGCTGATGTAGGTTCGTCAAACAGGAGAACATCAGGTGACATGCAGAGCGCTCTGACGATAGC
>CACZPC010000307.1 GCA_902782985.1 Oscillospiraceae bacterium | reverse complement strand
TAGATATCGTGGAGGTTCTCTTCCGTATCTCCCCACGCGTGCGTCAGTACGTTATTTTCATATACTTCTACGCCGAATACATTCCACGAATTCGCTTCTATATCTCGTACAAAACTTTCAAAATCCATTAATTATCCTCATTACTTCTTAACGGTTATCGTGTTGCCGGCACTCTTAACAAGCTTAAAGAATGTATCTCGTAATACCTTCTTCGTCTTATCATCAAGTCCCGCATATGTCTTCATGAGAGCATTTGCACTGCCCAGCTTATTCTCGGTAAACTGATTTACATTCTTCTTATCTCCCGATGTCATAAGCTTATAGACTGTATCTACGAACTGCATCCTTTCGTCCATAGACAGTCCCGCAAGCCAGTCCTTCAAAGTATGATCGATAAATCGGCTTCCCTTGTCAACTTTGTCGAGGCACACGAATGAATCCTTCGTTACTTCCCAGGTCAGAAGTTCATGCTGCATTATGCCGACGCCGTTCGACGATACGACGGAATAATCCTCAGTATGTTCAAGTATCATTCCGATAACGGAGAACTGCGGTACATATGTCCTGATCTTATTCTCGATTGCAGCAAATTCCAGCCTCTGCATGATATCCTCGGTAAATCCCGGACCGTCGAAATTATAGATAGCAAGTATTGAATCCTGACAGTTGCTGCTGGCGAAAGCACAGGCATATATCGAGAGATTTCCTCCCTTGGAATGACCTCCGACGATAAATGTTCCTTCCTTAAGCCCGACTCTTGCAGCTTCGAAATACTCAAGCGCGGCAAGCTGACCCGGAACCGGGAATTCAAATCCCATATTGAGGTCTTCCTTCCATCCGATTATGGTACTGTCGGTACCTCTGTATGCGACAAAGTAATTCGCCTCTTTGTCAAGCTCGAATACTACCGCCGAGAACTGCGTCTGACGCTCAAGATCGATATCATTGATGAAGCCGCTCATCCTCATATGCTTAAAGCGCTCGGAAACAGCCATCATCTGGATAAGACGTATGTCTTCCTTGGGATACAGGACCTTCTTATCAAGATCCGGAAGGTTAAGCATCGCATTGCATACCTTATCCACAGTAATACTCTTACGAAAAGATGAGTCGACGATACCGTCGAAAGGCTCATAAGCGAACCTTGCCAGGATAGCGGCATCAACATCATTAAAAGGAGATGCTTCAAGTGAGAGATCACCTCTCCATTCCAGATATTCGATAATGGTATTCATATCATCAACCTCCGCAATCGTTATCAAAAGATATCGGATATTCGGCAGGGTCAAAATCCTTCATTATCTGCGCGAATACCGCATTAAGGCATGACTTGTTGATCGCCTTGATCATGAAGCTCATCCTGTATCTGCCGCGAAGTTCGTAGATCGGTGACGGTACGGGACCGTAAAGCTCAAAAGCGAACTTATCCGGCTGCACCTTCAGAAAATCCTTAAGATATACGGCAAGTATATCCGCGCGCGCTATGAGGTCATCTTCGTTTCCGAGAGACAATACTATCTCACCGGTCGCCTTAAAGGGCGGTAAAGCCATCGCTTCTCTGTATCTGACCTCTTCTTCGTAAAATGCTTCGTAGTCCTGACATGCTGCATATCGAAGAAGCGGATTATCCGGATGAAGACTCTGAAGATATACATCTCCTTCCGAGCCCTTACGCCCTGCTCTTCCCGCAGCCTGCGTAATAAGCTGGAAAGCCCTCTCCGACGAACGGTAGTCAGATGAACTTGCTATCAGGTCTGCCCCTATTATACCAACAACGGTTACATCAGGAAAATCGTGACCCTTGGCGATCATCTGCGTTCCGATCAGTATCTGAGCCTCATGATCCCTGAAAGATTGAAGGATACGTTCATGATCTCCCGGACGCATGGTGGTATCCTGATCCATCCTGAGCACTTTCGTCCCCTCGAAAGTCTTACCGAGCATTTCCTCGAGCTGCTGAGTACCTATACCCGCACGGGTAAAATTTCCTCCGCCGCAGCTCCTGCATACAGCTTCATGTGCAGGTACCGTATAACCGCAATAATGACATATAAGCATCCTGCCCGTAAGGACATTGCCTTTTACCTTTCGCCCGTTATGAAGTGTCATTCCCACCGAACAGTTGGGGCAGGAACATGGTTCACCACACTCTTCGCATATAAGGGTCCTTGAATAACCTCTCCTGTTAAGGAAGAGAAGTATCTGCTTATCTTCCGCTATGGCTCTGGCCATGGCACGCCTTAAAGGTATGGATATAAGATCTCCGGCACCCTCCTTGATCTGCTGCTTCATATCTACGATATGGACCTTGGGAAGGACTGCATCAGGGTTACCTCTC
>CACZPC010000306.1 GCA_902782985.1 Oscillospiraceae bacterium | reverse complement strand
ACCATAGGAGAATATAGTGCTTTTGAATCCTTGAGAGCATCAAGTCTCCTTCGTCTGCTTTCCGCATAATTGATAAGAGCAAGATTAAGCATGCTCTTCTTATTATTTATATTTGAAACAAGATCCTCATATCTTCCGATAACAAGCTCGGCTGCAGCCGTAGGGGTCGGAGCACGCAGGTCAGCAACATAGTCGCATATCGTATAATCTGTTTCATGTCCTACTGCTGAAATAACAGGAATACGGCATTCATAGATCTTACGTGCCAGTGTCTCGTCATTAAATCCGAACAGATCTTCAACGGATCCTCCGCCTCTTGCGATTATGATCACGTCGATATCCTCTCTTGATGAGAAATGATCTATACCCTGACAGACTTCTCTCGAACACGCTTCACCCTGTACTGCAGACGGATATATGAGAATATCGTAATGAGGATTACGTCTGTTAAGCGTATTGATTATATCGTGGATAACGGCACCTGCAGGTGATGTAATGACACCGATCCTGCGAGGAAGTGCAGGAATGCTCTTCTTATGTTCAGGAAGAAACAACCCTTCACGGGAAAGCTTTGCATAGAGCATCTTGATCTGCTCATTCAGATCTCCCTTACCTTTTCTTGTCATGGCGAAAGCCTTTATCTGATATCTGCCGTTTGCACTGTAGATACCTGCTTCACCCGTAAGTACTACCTGAAGACCATTCTCGGGTTTAAAATTCAGATTTGCAAGGAAACCTCTGAACATAACACAGCTGACCTGAGAAGATTCATCTTTCAGGGTGAAATATGCATGCCCGCTGTTTCTGTAGATCGTAAGATTCGAAATCTCTCCGGATACCGAAAGCGAAGACAGCCTTTCGTCAGATGAAAGGATATCCGATGCATATTCATTAAGCTCGGTTACGGAACTGAAACTATACATAAAAGAGCACTTTAGAGGCTCTTCTCAAAGCTTGAGAGAACTCCGTTGATATAAGAAGACGAATCCTCGGTACCGTATTTCTTGGAAAGTCTGACAGCTTCATTTATGGTAACGCTGACGGGAATATCCTCTACATTCTCGATCTCATAAACAGCTGTCTCAAGGATCGCTCTGTCAAGCTTGGGCAATCTGGCGATCGTCCACTTTTTAAGGAATGAAGAGATCTTCTTATCGATACTGTCTCTGTTATCCATTACTCCAATAACGGTACTCATGAAGTAATCCTTGTCATCCTCGATCGAAGGATTACTCTCGATATAGATCTTTATCTGATCAAGAAGATCCTCGGATCTGAAGTCTGTCTGATATATAAAAAATACTGCCGCTTCACGGGTTTCAATCCTGCTCATCGTACTCCTCCGGGAGGCAGGATCCTGTCAAGGAACTTCTTGAATCTGCTCGTATCGCTGAATACGAATGATCCGACAAAGAATCCGACCGCCGATAAAATGATAATAAATAATGTCTTAAAGAATCCGAATACACAAATAAGTATTCCGATTATAAAGAATGCAAAAGCACAAAGTGTACCTGCCTTGGTATTCTGAAGCTTTTCGAAGATCTTCGATAAAAAACGCTCCATGAAGATTACCTGCCTTCTACCTTGGCAACAACGGGCTCAACGCGGCTGACCTTGACAAAGACATTTTCGACGATTATACCCGTATATCTCTCGATATCCTTCTTTACCTTTTCCTGCACCTTAGACATAGATGCGGGGATCTCGGTATTGGAATAAAGAACCGCATTGATATTTACCTTAATTGCACCATTCTTTGCTGAAGATACTCTCGCCTTGGCACTCTTGATACCGACCTGAGCCGACTTGGCTGAATTAAGTGCGATACTCTCGATAGCATCGGCCCCGATATCGACCGAACCGATATCAGTCTTACGGAGCTTTGTCTTATAAAGTCTTCCGGACGTAATGAGCGTAGAGATCGAAGTAACGGTACTTACAAGGATCACAAGGATGATGGCAAGATAGATAAACTTGCTCGTGGGATCATTTACGATAGAAGCCAGAGGAGACAGGATATCGGCAAATATACCGTCATCTATAAGTGCATAAAGCAATACTATGGAAAGCAATGAAATGAGTACGGAGTAAATGAACATCAATACTCTCATGAAACCGTTCATCAATCTTCTTCCTCCTGCTGTTGAACTTCTTCCTTGGGCATTTCCCTGACACCGCAGACATAAACATCGACGGACTCTACATCCAGTCCTGTAAAACGCTCAACATCTGACTTGACGCGTTCCTGGATCTCCCAGGCCACTTCAGGAATAATCTTACCATAAAAAACGACAGGATATACAGTGATGGAAGTGATGTCATTCTGTGTCTGTCCGAAGACAACACGGACACCCTTACCTTCGTGTACAACTCCTGCCTTTTCCTTAAGCGCTACTGCAAATGACGGAACTAATTCGGCAACACCGTCGATCTGCAGAGCGGCTTCAGCTGCATACTGAGCCACAAAGCCCTGTGTCATCGATCGATCGCCTTTTATCGATTCATTTACTGTATTTTCACTCATAAGGTACGCTCTTTGCTATAAAAATGAGTGGTCCGGCGCAGCAAATACGCCGAACCACTGAAACTTCCTGATAATTGATTATGCTCTCTCGAGATACTCGCCTGTTCTTGTATCTACACGGATCTTCTCATTCTGATTAACGAAGAGAGGAACCTTAACAACAGCACCTGTCTCAAGTGTAGCATACTTGGAAGCATTGTTTGCCGTATCACCCTTAACACCGGGCTCACACTCTGTGATCTCAAGCTCAACTGTGATAGGAAGCTCTACGGAGAAGATCTCACCCTTGTAGGAAAGAACCTTACAGATCATCTCTTCCTTAAGGAACTTGATAGCGTCACCGATCTGCTCAGCATGGATCGGGATCTGCTCATAAGACTCCTGGTCCATGAAGTAGTAAAGCTCACCGTCAGAATAGATATACTGCATATCTCTTCTGTCAAGCTGAGCCTGCTCAAATTTCTCGTTAGGGTTGAAAGATCTTTCAACAACAGAACCTGTCTTTACATTCTTATACTTAGTTCTTACGAAAGCAGCTCCCTTACCGGGCTTAACATGCTGGAATTCTACGACCTGATAGACCTGATTGTCCATCTCGAAGCACAATCCGTTTCTGAAATCACCTGCACTGATCATAATAATCTCCTTTGCTTATGCAAAAATTCATACTTATTGACATTTAGATATTTTATATAAAGAGTTCAATTACTGCAAGTGCTATATTTTGTCAGACAGTTATGCACATTGATAATCAAGTCCGCAGTTAAGCAAACCTTAATTGTTGTTTAAGTCTTTATAAAGTGTATTGATTATTCTTGAATATATGGATATCTTATATTCGAAATTCAGAAAAAAATACACAAAACGTATTTTAAGGGAGATAAAAATGAAAAGATCAGCAGGGATAATTATAGCATCCACACTTCTTATGAGCACAGTTTTCATGGCATCATGTTCCAAGGAAGCGGCAGAATCATCATCCACCGTTCTCGGTGATTCAAGACAGACTCAGGAAAGCGAGACTACGATCGCACCTCAGGATCGTACAGTTACCTACTCAGAGATCAAAGGTACTTTTTCAGGCTCTTCATATATAAACAACAATTCAGCTTTAACAGTTACAACTCCCGAAGGCTGGACTCATCTCGGTGAAGATGAAACAGCAGAATACTGGGGAAGCACGGATCTTATAAGAAAGAGCGATGATGTACTTGCATTTAATGATGTGGCATATGAATCTGTATGGAAGGCAACTAACGGAGATAATATGAGCATAATGCTCATGTATGCACCCGGTGCATCCGAAGCTGATTACGGTGCCGTACTTAATACCGATGACTTCGAGAATGTAACACTCGGGAACAAGGAAGTTGCAGTCAACTACTCTTCTTATGTTGTCGATGACACTGAGATACAGATGGCAAGGATCATAAATTATAATAATGACACAATGACTGTTATCACGATCAACTGTCTTACTTCTGAAGACATAGAGAATGTAATGGCCAACATCGAATTCAACTGATAATGATACGCTTAATATAGTTAGTAAGGACACCCTCGGGTGTCCTTTTTATATGTTCTATTTCTCATTTACTATCTTTGAAAAATACATTATCTTAAAGATGTACTAAGAGCGATATCGTCTGCAGACACTTCATATTCTGTTTTATAGTTATCGTTGAAATATCAACTATAATTGTTTGAATTATCTACGATAATAAAATACTATTTAATTGAAGTAATTATGGGGACTAGTGGATATGAGTATTTGTTACAAGGACATTCTTGACCTGATCAAGACATGTGAAGATTTTAAAGGCTCACTTAATGAGTCACAGGCCGCATGCAATATTGCGGAATATCTTAACATCAGTAAAGTTGCTTACCGCATACTCTCGGAAGGTATTCCCGGGGATTCTCAGGTCATCTTTTCAGCTCCGTCTGCCAAGCTCGGAGAAGAATTTGATTTTTCAAGAGATACGACTGATACCAAGACAGTAGTTGTAAGACTCTACCGTTTCCCCGATGCCGCCTCTCTCGACGAAGCTGCGACAGAGATAATGAATATCTTTGCCGAGATAGTCTTAAGCGGCGTTGCTGCTAAAAATCTCATTCATGCATATGATGACCTGTTCTATTATGATCCCATGACAGGAGTAGCTAATAAGACATTCTTCTTTAAGAAGCTCGGTGAACTTCTTAGCAGAAATATCCAGGATAAATATGCGATCGTCTATTCCAATATCAAGAACTGCAAAGTTATGAATAAGCTTTTCGGATATGAAGCAACAGACAGACTTCTTCGCGATTTCGCCGGAGATATCAGAGCTCGTCTCGATAAACATTCAGGAGAGATGATCGCACGTCTCGGAGGAGATAACTTCGTACTTATCGTTCTTAAGGAACATCTGGATAACATCATAGATTTTATCCAGAATGTTCAGATCAATACCGAGAACAACGGCGACGTGATCGAATATTCTGTAGGTGTAAACGCCGGTGTCGTACCGATGACCAATCTGCACGATGATCCCGGTGTCGTTATGAGTGCCGCGAGTGCCACTGTAGCTCTTGCTAAGAAATCAAACTCCAAAAGCATTATTTTCTACAATGAAAATACCGACAATATACTTAATAACCAGAAGGTCTATGTAGAAGAGATCAAGAAAGATCTTAACGAAGGAAATTTCCTTGTTTATTATCAACCTATCTACAAAAATGATTCTGACCTTTCCATAGCAGGTGCGGAAGCTCTTGTACGCTGGAGGCGTCAGGGACATATAGTCACACCCGAATCTTTCATCTCTGTGGCGGAACAGAATAATCTTATATCCGACATAGACCTTTATGTGCTTGATACGGTCTGCTGTAAGCTTAAGCAGTGGATCAACGAAGGTATCAATGTTGTACCGGTATCATTCAACTTTTCGCACTATGATCTGATCACATCGGATATAACGGAAGATATCATCCGTATCGTTGATAATTACGATATAGACCACAGTCTTATAAATATCGAATTCACGGAAGCCGGATTCCATGAAGAATATGAGGCACTGAGGTTTGCTGCATCCAAACTTAAAGCTAACGGAATTTCAATAACGATCGATAATTACGGAAAAGGATATTCTTCAATTAAACTTCTTCACGAACTCGAGTGCGATTCAGTAAAGATCAGTTCCGGATATACGATCAATTCAGATCCCAAGAAAGATATAATCCTCGAAGGTCTGATCACGATCGCCAACCGACTCGGATTGAATGTTATCTCCACGGGCATTCAGGACAATACCAGGATCGAAGAACTCAAGAATTTCGGATGCGACCTGTTCCAGACAGATATGTACGATAAAGCGCTATCCGAGAGATTTTTCTTCAACAAACTTAAGAACAACTGATCATAACGATCAGATATCAATCAGTGGATAACCTTAAGGAATGTGCGTCGATGTATGGGGCACATTCCTTTTTCTCTTATACCTGCATAATGATCCTTAGTACCATATCCCTTATGCTTTGCAAATCCGTATCCGGGATATTTCTCATCCATCTCGACCATAATATGATCCCTTGTTACTTTTGCAAGTACGGATGCTGCAGCTATGGAATTAGACTTAGCATCACCCTTGATTATCGGAACGACCTCGCAATCCGTACCTTCAAGCTTAACGGCATCGATAAGCAGTACATCAGGCTTCATT
>CACZPC010000305.1 GCA_902782985.1 Oscillospiraceae bacterium | reverse complement strand
GCCGCCCTTACGAGCAATAACATATCCCTCGAATACCTGGATACGCTCACGGTTTCCCTCCTTGATCTTAAGGTGAGCCTTAACGTAATCACCGATCTCGATCTCGGAATAGTCATTTCTGAGATTCTCGCTCTCAATAACTTTAACCAAATCCATCTTGAGTTCCTCCTTCTCTGGTAGATGTTCGTGCCTCGTACGGACAGAGGACCATCCCAATTAACAACTATAGAAGAATATCATAACGATTTCTTCAAAGCAAGTATTTTTTGCCAATCTTCTTCCGATATTTCAAGCCTTTCGAACATATCAGGTCTTTTTTTCATTGTCTCGATATAAGACATTATGCCGTTATAGTCTTCTATAGCCTTAAGATCACCTGATCTTAAGACTTCCGGTACCTCCTTGCCATGCCAGACCGCAGGTTTGGTATATTGAGGTGCTTCCAGTGTACCGCCCATATGAGATTCATTGGAGTAAGCCTCGGAATTCGGAAGTACACCCTCTATCATCCTGGACACAGAATCAATTATGACGCACGCGGCAAGTTCACCACCGGTCAGCACATAATCTCCGATCGATATCTCCTCATCGCAGATCTCGTCGATCACTCGTGAATCGATACCTTCATAATGTCCGCATATAATACAGAGATGTTCTTTTTTTGAAAGATCAATTACCTTGGCCTGATCAAGGACATGTCCCTTGGGGCTTACGTATATCGTATAAGGTCTTATCTGATCTTTATCGGCTATCTCCAACCACGAATCGTATACAGGATCACACTGCATAAGCATTCCTGTGCCGCCGCCGTATAAAGTATCATCGACCTTGCCGTATTCATTGATCGCATGATCCCTTATATCCTTGGCGACAACGGATATAATACCTTTCTCCTCCGCTCTGACGGTAATACTCTTACTGACGTGATCCGTTATCTGATCCGGAAATAATGTAAGCACTGAAAATCTCATTCGTATATCTCATAAAGACCTTCGGGAAGCTCTACCTTCATGTAACCCTCCTCGATACAGGTCTCCTTGCATATAGTCTTAAGGAAAGGGATCTGCAGATCCTTCTTGCCCTTACGTTTTACACTGATGATATGATGTTGTGCTCCGGTCTCATATACATCATCGATAACTCCGAGTTCTCCGAGATTTTCATCGATCACGGTAAGTCCCATAAGATCAACTATAAAGAATTCATTCTTGGGAAGCTTTACGGCATCAGCTCTGTCCACGGAAACATAAAGACCCTTTAGAGCCTCAGCCTTATCACGATCAGATACATCATCAAAAACAACGAGCACACGGTCTCTGTCAACTCTGGAAGACTTCACCTTAAACTCATGTTTGAGATCGCCCTTTTCATTGACAAGAAAACAGTTTTTCAGCTTAGAAAAACGACGCACATTATCGGTGATCGGGAAGACTTTTACCTCTCCCCTCACACCATGTGCGCCGGTTATCTTACCGATTATGATACGGTCGTTGATCATCCTACGATATCAACAACTACGCGCTTACCTGTCTTAAGATACTTAGCCTTCATGATAGAACGGATAGCCTGAGCTCTCTTACCGTTCTTACCGATGATCTTACCCATATCGTCAGGTGCTACGGAAAGCTCGAAGATCACTGTATTACCACGCTCGGTCTTCTTAACGTTGACCTCATCGGGATTACTGACAAGTGACTTCGCCATGTAAACTAATAAATCACTCATTTCGATAAACCTCAGATGATACCCTGCTTCTTAAGAAGATCACGAACAGTATCTGTAGGCTGAGCGCCGTTGCCGATCCACTTCTTAGCTGCCTCTGCATCGATATTCACCTCAGCAGGATCTGTAAGGGGATTATATGTACCGATCTCCTCGATGAATCTACCGTCTCTGGGATAACGGGAATCAGCTACAACTACTCTGTAGAAAGGTGCCTTCTTCTTACCCATTCTTCTCAAACGAATCTTAACTGCCATTTTACTTTTCCTCCAAAAATAATATTTGTTTTTATATCTCTACTGCGTCGAAACCACGACGTAATATTCTTATGTATCAGAAGAACCTGCCTTTTCTTCCGAATCCGCCTAATCCCCCCAGGCCTCCCATGCGACCAAGACCGCCAAGACCCTTAGGCATCTTGAAACCGCCCTTACCGAACTGCTTCATCATCTTAGCCGTCTGATCGAACTGTTTCATAAGCTGATTGACATCCTGAACCGTTGTACCGGATCCGGCTGCGATCCTCTTACGTCTGCTGGCATTAAGGAGATTGGGATTTCTCCTCTCCTTCTTGGTCATAGACCTTATGATAGCCATATTCTTATCGATTACGGCATCCGAACCTTCGAGCTGGTCATCAGATACCTTGCCGGAAACACCCGGAAGCATCCCGAGGATATCCTTCATAGAACCCATATTCTTCATCTGCTCAAACTGATTCAGAAGATCATCGAGATTATACTGATTGCTCATCATCCTCTCGAGGGACTTAGATGCGGCTTCCTCATCGATATTGGCGGATGCCTTCTCGATAAGTGACATAACATCCCCCATTCCGAGGATCCTGTCAGCCATTCTATTGGGATAGAACTGTTCGATCGCATCTGTCTTCTCACCGACGCAAATGTACTTGATGGGCTTACCGGTGATCTTTCTTATCGAAAGTGCGGAACCGCCACGGGCATCACCGTCGAGCTTAGTCATGATGAAACCGTCCATACCGATCGCTTCTTCGAAGCTCTGAGCCACATTAACGGCTTCCTGACCGATCATGGCATCGACAACAAGAAGCTTCTCATCAGGATCTACGGCATCATTAAGTGCCTTAAGCTCATCCATCATCTCATCATCTACGACGGTACGACCGGCCGTATCGACAATAAGATAATTACAGAGCATGTACTTGGCTTTATCCATAGCATCTCTGGCGATCTTAACGGCATCTTTCTCTTCAACATCTATATATGAAGGAATGTTATTGGCATCCGCAAGCACCTTGAGCTGATCTGCAGCAGCAGGTCTGTGAACGTCAACAGATGCAACCATGGGCTTTTTGCCGTCCTTTTTAAGGATATTTGCAAGCTTAACGGCAGTAGTCGTCTTACCTGCACCCTGAAGACCGTAAAGGATCACCACCGTAAAACCGGTAGGAGATACTGCAATCTTTTCCTCACCGGAACCGAGAAGTTCAACAAGTGATTCGTGGACTATCTTTACTATCTGCTGGCCGGG
Organism: Oscillospiraceae bacterium; assembly: GCA_902782985.1. GTDB lineage: Bacteria > Bacillota > Clostridia > Saccharofermentanales > Saccharofermentanaceae > Saccharofermentans. The sequence goes on along the minus strand of CACZPC010000305.1, from coordinate 5,401 downwards.
TGTAAAGCTGCCTTCTATATCGGCATTCTTACACTTCTCAGTCATATCGGCAACAAAAGACTTAACTACGCTGTAGTTAACATCAGCCTCGAGGAGAGCCATACGGATCTCCCTCATCATATCCTTTATATCCTGCTCCGTAACGCGAGCCTTGCCGCGCATGGACTTCGTTATGTTCTGAAGCTTTGTTGATAAACTCTCAAACATCAATTATCTCCGTAATCAGCCTTCTATCTCGTCTCTAAGATCAAGAAGGACTTCTCTGGCCTTATCTGTCTCATTCCTGTCAATAAGCTCTACAGCCTTCTCGACAGACTTCATCTGTTCGGAGAACCTTGCTACCAGCCCGAGCTTATCTTCGTAAGACTTCAGCTGTTGCATCGCTCTCTTAACAGTATCATGTGCTCCCTGTCTGCTGATATCACATTCAGCTGCGATCTCAGTTATCGACAGATCATCATTCAGATACAGATCTAACGCATCCCTCATCTTATCAGTGAGAAGATTGCCGTAAAAATCAAGAAGCATAAGGTCTTCAACTGATTTCATGACATACTCCTCCCGCAATTTGATGAGCACACCGCATAATATTACATATACAAAGGATTCTTGTCAAGTATTTTTACTTGTCAGAAATAACGGACCTTTCCCCGTTCTTGTCTCTTAATACATAATAGCCTCTCTTAAGGCCGTATTCGGGACTGTTGAGATAGAGAGAGGTATCGATCTTATCTGTCGGTATCCTGGTTGCTTTAAGCTCATGCCATCTGTCCCTGCCTGTTGTCTTGGAGACATACATGGCCATATCCGCCAGATTAACATGCTGTTCAAGATCAAAAACATGATCGGCATTATCATAAAAAGGATATGAAACAAATCCTACGGAACATGTAACATCACGTCCCTTAAGTCCGGCCTGATCCTTGATCTTGATATTATCCCTGAATTTCTGATTTATAAGCTCAGCAACCTGTGAAAAATCGAAAGGATAATTGGCAAGATAGATGACAACAAACTCCTCACCGCCGTTTCTTACTACAACACCTGCATCGCCCACGGTCTCACGAAGGAGTTTACCGACGTCTTTAAGGACCTGATCTCCCGTAGCATGACCATACACATCATTAACACTCTTAAAATGATCTATATCTATCATGAAAATAGCATATACATCATCTCCGTATTTCTTGATATTCCTGGAACTCTTGGTCCTGAAACCTGTCTGAGTACTCATATATGAAACAAGCTTATGAGAGAAATACTTTCTGTTAAAACAGCCGGTAAGTTCATCCAGATACTTCTCAACAGATGCAGTATCAACATAAAACTTCACCTGATCAGTCCAAGATACGGGACTGTTCGGATCTCTGAAGGGCTGACTCATCTTACCGCTCAAAAAATAATCCGAAAGCTCGGTCTTGGCCATCTCGGAAAGTTCAGTCTTAAAATCCTTGACCGGCTTATTGATGATCCTGTCATATAATCTGACAATGAGATAAGTGATCACAAATGTGGCTACAGCCGTATGGCAGAAAAAGAACCAGAAGAGAGACGCCTGATCTGAATTCATGTCCCATACTGCAAGTGTGAGTCTGCGTCCCATAAATCCTGAAGCAAAAAGAAAAGCCAGTAGATTTAAGAGAAAATTCACGACAAACACAACAGCGCCGACATACAGATAAGCATCCATGACGCTTGTCCATGTTCCGCTGTTACGCAATCTGTAATATATGTCCTTAATATAAGTCGCCGCCGAACGCATTTATTCTCCCCCGATAAATCACTTGATTTTAGCATCTCAAACACATTCAATAGCGAAACATCTGTAAACAAATTATGAACTGAAAAAAGACACATTCGAAAAAATCGAATGTGTCTTAAATAATCGTAAAAAACTCTTAGAAAATTATACCTTGAGCTCTACTTCCTCAACCTTGAGATCGTCAGCATGAGAAGCAAGAACAGGTTTTACTGCTTCATTGATAAATGTAGTTACCTGCTCGGGGCATCTTCCGATATAGAGCTTAGGATCAAGAAGAGATTCAAGAGATTCTCTGTCAAGTCCGAACTCGGGATCATCAACAATGATATCAAGAAGATTGTTCGGCTTACCCTCGATCTTAACAGTCTTACCTGCTTCCATTGAAGCAACACGGATCTTCTCATGAAGAGCCTGGCGATCTCCGCCTCTCTTAACAGCTTCCATCATGATATTCTCCGTAGCCATGAAAGGAAGCTCATTCATGATATGCTGGTGGATCATATTGGGATATACAACGATACCGGACACGATATTTGTGTAGATACCGAGGATAGCATCAACCGCAAGGAAAGCCTCGGGAACACTGATACGCTTATTGGCGGAATCATCAAGTGTTCTCTCGAACCACTGCTCTGCAGCAGTCATAGCAGGATTTAATGCATCTGCGATAACATATCTGGCAAGAGAAGCGATACGCTCGGATCTCATGGGATTACGCTTATAAGCCATAGCGGAAGAACCGATCTGATTCTTTTCAAAGGGCTCCTCGATCTCCTTCAGATGCTGAAGAAGCCTGATATCATTACTGAACTTGTGAGCACTCTGAGCAATGGAAGACAAGCAGTTCAATACTCTTGAATCGACCTTACGCGAATATGTCTGACCTGATACATAGTAAGAAGCCTCAAAGCCCATCTTATTGGCTATCTTCTTATCAAGCTCAACGCACTTGTCATGATCACCCTCAAAGAGATCATAGAAGCTGGCCTGAGTACCGGTAGTACCCTTACAACCGAGCATCTTAAGTGAAGCTGCAACGGACTCAAGTTCCTCAAGATCAAAAAGAAGATCCTGAAGCCATAAAGTTGCCCTCTTACCTACAGTAACAAGCTGAGCAGGCTGGAAATGAGTAAAGCCCAGTGTAGGCATAGACTTATATTCATCGGCAAACTCGGAAAGCTTGGAGATACATACAACAAGCCTCTTACGGATAAGCTCAAGAGCTTCTCTCATAATGATGATGTCTGTATTATCACCGACATAGCAGGATGTCGCACCGAGGTGGATGATACCCTTGGCATTGGGGCACTGATCTCCGTAAGCATGAACATGAGCCATAACATCATGACGAAGCTTCTTCTCGTAAGCAGCTGCCGCCTCATAATCAACATCATTGATATGAGACTTAAGTTCATTGATCTGCTCATCAGTAATATTAAGTCCTAATTCCTTCTCTGACTCAGCAAGAGCGATCCAGAGCTTTCTCCATGTTGTGAACTTCTTATCAGGAGAAAATATATACTGCATTTCCTTACTGGCGTAACGGGAATTCAAAGGACTCTCATATGAGGGCTTGGAAATAAGTTCAGACATTAAAGTGCCTCCTGCAATTTTTCTATTGCTGTAAGTTTAGCACAAACACAGAATACTTCGACAGCCTTTTCGATATCGGCAAGACTCGGGAAGCTGGGAGCGATCCTGATATTGGAATCATCGGGATCCTTACCATAAGGATATGTAGCTCCTGCAGGAGTAAATGCAACACCTAATTCCTTACACATTGCTACAGTTGCCTTAGCGGTACCGGGGAACACATATGCACTGATGAAATAACCGCCGTTGGGCTTATGCCACTGAACTGCATCAGTACCGTTAAGTTCCTTATCCATAATATCAAGTGTAAGCTCAAACTTAGGTCTTAAGAAAGCCGCATGTTTCTTCATCTGCTCTTTCATAGCAGCAAGATTCGGCATGAAAAGGATATGCGCATACTGGTTGATCTTATTGGCACCGATAGTCTGTACAGATGTAAACTTCTTGCTGTGCTTCATATTCTCTTCGTTAGTAGCAAAACAGGAAAGACCTGCACCTGCGAAAGTGATCTTGGATGTTGAAGAGAACTCGTAGACTCTTGATGCATTGCCTGCTTCCTTACAGAGTCTGAGGATATCGGGGATATGCTCCTGTCTCTCGGGCTCATCGTAAAGATGATGAACGACATATGCATTATCCCAGAAGATCCTGAAGTCCTTAGCGGCTGTCTTCATGGAAGCAAGTCTTCTGCAGGTAGTCTCAGAATATACATATCCGTCGGGATTTGAATAACAAGGAACTGACCACATACCGAGTACCGTAGGATCCTTAACGAGCTCCTCGACTACATCCATGTCGGGACCCTCGGAATTCATCGGAACGGGGATAAGCTCAAAGCCCAAAGTCTCAGTAACCTTGAAATGTCTGTCATAACCGGGAACGGGGCAAAGCCATTTCTTATTCTCGATCTGACCCCAGGGCTTCTCGGAATCATGCTCACCGAATACATATGCTCTCATGAGCGCATCAAACATAAGATTAAGAGAAGAACCGTTACCGATATAGATATTATCCTTATCCGTATCAAGAACCTCAGCGAAAAGCTCTCTGGCCTCAACGATACCGTCGGGTACACCGTAGTTTCTGACATCGGCACCGCTCACGGATTTAAAAGAGCTGTCCTTAAGGCCTTCGAAAAGGCCATTGCTCAACGCGAGCTGATCGGGAGACGGCTTGCCTCTGGTCATATCGAGAGAAAGGTTCATTGCCTTAAACTCATCGATCCTCTTAAGAAGAGCTGCCTTCTCGGCATTTAATTCTTCTGCAGTCATTTGCTTGTAAGACTTCATCTTGATTCCTCCGGTGTAAAGACCATTATTGAAATTGTTATAAAAATAAATTGCATTTTATTGCTATTCAGGCTCTGAAAACCTAAATCATTATAATAATCTTGCAAGTGACTGGCAACTGAATTTCATTCAAACGGTATAATTTCTATTTTTTGCACTACGCCTGCAGCGTTATGTGTCACGCAACCTGCTAAAAAGATAACATCCTTATCCTCTAACCCGAATCGTGAGATAAGATAACGAGTCGTATTTTTAATCCTACGTATCTTCCCCGCACTGACGGCTTCTTGCGCTGATTGATAATGATTCCCGTCAAGCCTGGATTTGACCTCGATCACATAGACGGTATTTCCCTTTATCATCGCAATGTCGATCTCACCTACATTATGAACACTGAAATTCCTGGCAATTACGGTAAATCCCCTAATACTCAGAGCATCTGCTACTGCCTGCTCGGCCCTATCTCCGATAAGTCTTTTTTCATTCATACAAAACCTCCTCCAAACATCATAGACTGTTCAGAGGAGGAAATCTGCAACAAAAAGCCGACAAAAACCGACAAGGAACGACAAAAAGATCAGAATCTGCCTATAGCTCTGACTATCCTTTCGAAGCCGCGTTTAAGAACGATATACCATATCTCCTTCTTATCATACTTCTCTACCATTATCGTATATACACCTGCAAACCTGCCGGCCATAACATCCGTAAATATCTGATCGCCGATCATTACAGATTCCGATCTTTCCTTATTCAT
>CACZPC010000304.1 GCA_902782985.1 Oscillospiraceae bacterium | reverse complement strand
TCTTCGCGATAATCCTTTCGCTTATTTCGATCGCCGTTGCCGTATTCATCTTCTATATGATGCCGACTGCGAGCGACGCCGATTTCCATGTTTCCACGCTGGGCGGGGTAGTCGAGGAGACGGCGGATCCCAGAATGGCTTTCGATGACGATACGATAGCTCAATATCTTTCCACAAGTGATTTTACGATCAATTACCTGACGGTAGAAGATAAGTATCGTGAAGGCGATGTTATGGTGATCGAGGTATCAAACGGCGAGAAGATCGGTGTCAAGGATGAGGATGCTGACAGATATGATGAAGGTACCAGCTTTTATTATGTTACGCCCAATGACGGCGGAAGAGCGATCAGCTTCAGGGCAGATGAATATGTATATACCGGAAGTCACCGTGTGATCGGAGCGCCTTCCGACAGCTGACCACTCGCCGCGGGGTTTGGTCCCCGGGCGTATATTACTTCGACAGAGTCAAGTATTGACGCTAATTTAGAATTATTATAAAATAGCACCATAAAACCGAAAAGGAGAATTGCATATGGCAGAGATCAATGTAAGTTCTGAGAATTTCGAAGCTGAGGTATTAAAGTCTGATATCCCCGTACTCGTGGATTTCTGGGCAGCATGGTGCGGTCCCTGCAAGATGTTAGGACCTGTTGTAAGCCAGATCGCCGAGATGTACGACGGTAAGATCAAGGTTGCTAAGATCGATGTTGACGCGAATACCGATCTGGCGATGGAATACGGCGTAGAGTCGATCCCCTCTGTCAAGTTTTTCAAGGGTGGCGAGATCGTCGCAGAGTCGCTGGGTTTCAAGCCTTTGCCGCAGATCAAGCAGATGATCGATTCGAATATCTGAAATAAGAATATCTGTACATGTTAAGTGAACCCCTGAAGTCGGACTTCGGGGGTTGCTTTATTGAATGCCGGGTGTTTTTGTTTGTGGGTGTAATGTGATGCTTTTTGATGCCGCTGTGCCGGATTTTTCTCATTCTTCATTAAAGTTGTATTTACGAGAAAAAATATGCGGGTATTTTTTCTCTTGCTTTTTGATATCAGCAGGAATGAGAAATAATCGGCCTGTATTTTTCTCGTTTTGAAAATATAGGGAACTATGAGAAGAAAAACGGACTATATTTTTCTCATTCCATGTAAATAAACAGATATGAGAAAACGATCGGCGAAATCTGTTCTCAAACGCGTGAATTTTAAAAACTTCGAGAAAATCAGTGACGCTTTCACTGACGGCTCGGATCTGGTCAGCGCCTCGAAAGGCCCCACCGACGGCCGGGACGCCGCTCCTCGAATGGCCCTCGACGCCATGCGCCCGGTCTCGAAAGGCAACCGCGACCATGCCTACAGGCAGCACGCCGCCGCCGCACCTCAGATCCTGAACGGCGGGATCATAGTGTCGCCCTGCGAAGTCGAATCCTGGACAAAAGCATTATACTGATCGCGGTCGACTAAGTGATCCACCGCCGAATCGTAGTGACCGAGCGGGACCGTCCTCAGGAGGATATCCTTTCGAGGGGCCGGAGCAAAATCCAGGTGGGGCATAGGCGTATATTGATTCATAAGGCTTATATATATGTCATTGCCGTATCTTTCGGTAAGGTGATCCAGGATCTTCTTGGTGTCGAAAAGCTGTCCCGGCATCATAAGATGACGGACGATCAGGCCCTTCTTCATAAGTCCCGTATCCTTATCCATGACAGCGGGGCCTGTCTGAGCAAACATTTCGTCGATCGCGGCTATAGCGACTTCTCTGTAGTCGGGGGCCTTTATTATCTCGCCCGAGAGCTTTTCGTCCCAGAACTTGAAGTCGGGCATGTATATGTCGATCAGTCCGTCGAAGAGCTTAAGTGTCTCGACGCTCTCGTAGCCGCCGCAGTTGTAGACAAATGGGATATTGAGTCCGCGCTCTTTTGCCTTGGCGATGGAGGCAGCCACAACGGGAGCGAAATGTGATGCCGTAACAAGATTGATATTATAGGCACCCTGCCACTTGAGGGATAGATATATCTCGGTCAGGGCATCAACATCGCAGACCTGGCCTTTGCCTGTAGGTCCCTGTGAGATCGCGCGATTCTGACAGAAAGGGCACTTGAGGGTGCAGCCTTCGAAGAATACGGTGCCGGAGCCGTGGGAATCATCTTCGGTATCAAATCCGGAGATCGGCGGTTCTTCGCCGTGATGGATCATCGCGATGTTGACGATCGCTTCGGCTCCCATGCCGCAAAAGCCTGTTTTCTCGTATCTGTTTATGCCGCACTTGCGCGGGCACAAAGTGCAATCTCTGAAATCATCTGTCATATCCATATATAGATTATACGCAACTTATCCAAAACAGGGTATTCCTCGAAATGTAATTTCGTGCGGAATATCTTTGTTGAAACTGCATTGAATTCTTTAAGTGAGTGTTAAAATCTATCCTGTGATATCAGCAAAAGCGAGGGCATGCTCTATGATGAACGGTCTACACGAAGAATGCGGAGTTTTCGGTATTTACGATAAGGACGATATCGATATCTCATCGGCGGTCTATTACGGACTGTTTGCGCTGCAGCACAGAGGGCAGGAGAGCTGCGGTATCGCGGTCAACGATGACGGTACCATCAGGGTTTCCAAGGATATGGGACTTGTAAGCGATGTCTTTACTCCCGATAAGCTCCATTCTCTTAAGGGTTCCATCGCGATCGGTCATGTCAGATATTCGACTACCGGCGCCAGCACTCCCGAGAATGCACAGCCTCTCGTTACACAGTATGTAAAAGGTACATTATCCATAGCTCATAACGGTAATCTCACGAACTGCATTTCGCTCAAGAAGAAGCTTCAGAGCGAAGGTGCCATGTTCAGGACCGATGTCGATTCGGAGGTCATAGCTTATCTCCTTGCGAAGAAAAGGTCGGAGACGCCTTCGGTCGAGGATGCGGTCTATGAGGTCATGAAGGAGATCGAGGGCGGTTATGCTCTTCTTGTCATGAGTCCCCGAAAGCTCATCGCAGCCAGAGATCCCTACGGCCTTAAGCCTCTCGTTATGGGTACGCTCGGCAATGATATCGTTTTTGCATCTGAGTCGTGTGCTCTTGATTCGGTAGGCGCTCAGTATGTAAGAGACGTAAAGCCCGGCGAGATCATCACTGTGGACGCCGACGGCATAAGGAGCAGACTTACGACTGCCAAGCGTGAAGCGAAGTGTGTCTTTGAATATATCTATTTCGCACGTCCCGACAGTATTATGGACGGCATCTCCGTTTATGAATCAAGACTTCGCGCGGGAGCTCTCCTTGCAAAGCAGCATCCCGTACCTGCGGACATCGTAATAGGCGTGCCGGAGTCGGGACTTGATGCGGCACTCGGCTATTCACAGGAGTCCGGGATCCCCTATGTTAAGGGCTTTGTTAAGAATAATTATGTGGGAAGGACCTTCATCAAGCCGTCTCAACAGCTTCGTAAGCAGGCCGTCAGGATCAAGCTCAATCCCATTATTTCTGCCGTCAAGGGCAAAAGAGTTATAATGATAGACGATTCCATCGTAAGAGGAACGACTATTGCCAATATAGTTAAGATGCTTCGAAATGCAGGAGCCCTCGAGGTCCATGTCAGGATCTCAAGTCCGCCGTTCATGCATCCCTGTTATTACGGCACCGACGTTCCGTCTTGTGATGCACTTATCGCATGTCAGCATACGATCCCTGAGATCTGCGAGATAATCGGTGCGGATTCCCTCGGATATCTGAATGTGGATTCTCTCGGAGAGATGCTGGGCGAAGAAGGACATAGGTTCTGTGACGCCTGCTTTACCGGTGATTATCCCAATATCGACAGCGGCATAGATCTTATGAATGAGGATGCAGGCAAGCTCGAGAAATGATCTGACTGATCGGAGAGGATCCAATTGAAGACCGGGAAACGTAAGCAAAGCAGAAGCAGCATCGTGAAGAAGATACTGATCTTCGTTGATCTGGTCATGCTCCTTATCCTCAGCTGGTGTATCTTAAGACGATACGACAGATATATGTACTCGAAGATCAATACGGAAGTAACGATCGAGACGGGAAGTCCCATAGTACTTGAGAGTTTTTTCAACGATCCGATAGAGGGCAGCTATTTTGTGACCGATGTCTCTACGATAGATACGTCGCATCCGGGAACTTACGGTCTTAAGATCCATGCCGGAAGATTCGATACCGATGTCATACTGATCGTCGAGGATACGACCGCCCCCTCGGGTGAAGCGGTACCGCAGACGATATACGCGGGTATGCTCCCTCCCGTCGAAGATTGTGTGACGGGTATATATGATCTGGCGGATGTTGAAGTGTCATATTACGAAGAAGAGCCTGACGTCTCAGAGGGCGGTGAACATATGATCCCCGTCAGCATTAAGGATATATACGGCAATGAGACAGTTATCCATGTGCCTTTCACGGTAATAGATGATCATACGCCGCCTGTCATCGACGGCACACACGATATGGAATATTTTATCGGCGACAGCATCCTTTACAGAGAAGGCGTCACCGTTACTGATGATTATGATGAAGATCCCGAGCTTTCAGTGGATACATCAGGTGTCGATCCCGATACGGACGGAGTATATCCGGTCGTATATACGGCGGAAGATGAATGCGGTAATGTAAGTACCGTAACCGTTGAACTTACCATGAGGACGATGCCCGAGGGCTATGTGGAGCCCGAGGTCGTATACGGCCTTGCACAGGAAGTATTGGATGAGATCACCGAGCCCGGGATGAGCGATGTGGAGATAGCTTTCAGGATCTTTAACTGGGCAAGATGGAATATCCACTATGTGGGCTATTCCACAAAGAC
>CACZPC010000303.1 GCA_902782985.1 Oscillospiraceae bacterium | reverse complement strand
ATCGTCGTATCCGTGGACGAAGAGCAACCATTTGAGATCGTAATCGACAGTGATCTTCAGAATACGGCTGTCGAGGATGATCTCTGCTACAGAGCGGCGAAGCGTTTTTATGATAAATATTCCAAGACATTAAGGCTCGGCGGTGATAAGGATCCGGAATCGCATTTCGGAAAGACCGTGATCAAGGTCACCAAGAATATCCCGTCCCAGGCCGGACTCGGCGGCGGAAGTTCCGATGCCGCAGCCGTGCTCCTGATACTTCAGCAGCATTATAATGATCCGCTCGATGATGATGAGCTGGCCCAGATGTCCGTGGGACTCGGAGCCGATGTGCCCTTTTTCCTCACGGGAGGAAGCTGTATCTGTGAGGGTGTAGGTGAAGATGTTAATGAGATTGCTTCTCTGGCAGGTCTTCATCTTCTTATCGTCAAGCCTTCGGAGGGCGTGTCTACACCTGAGTGTTTCAGGCTCTGCGACTCCGATCCTGCCGAATTTGATGAAGAAGAGTACAGGAAAGCCGTTAATAAGATATTCTCAGATGAGAGTCTTGATGCTTCCGGGCGTGTGGCTGCTGCGGCAGGTCTTCTGATCAATGATCTTGAAGCCCCTGCATGTAAGCTTGTCCCCGGGATCAGCCGGATCATCGGCAAGGTAAAGGCAACAGGTCCCGTATCTGCCGCTATGTCGGGGTCGGGAAGTGCCGTATTCGGTATCTATAAGGATGAGGAAAGTATCAGGAAAGCGTTAGAGATCTTAGGAGATGATACGGATCTGGCGGGCTGTCTGATATTCCCGACAGTTACTGTCTGAGATCACGGGATCACTGCCTTATAAGTGCGAAAAGCCCTCTCTCATACCCTCTTGAATTCTCGCTGTCTACAAGGATAAATCCCTTGGAATAATAAAATTCACACATATTCTTATTTGATACTGCCGTGTGGAGCAGTACTATGTCTTCGGCTTCTTTAGTGAGGAGCGCTTCGTCCATGAGACGGCTGCCGAGGCCTGTCTTTCGCACGGAGTCGGCTACTGCGAATCTGGAGATATAGCCGCAGCTCGTATAGCGCGCCAGGAAATTGGCGCTCTTTTTGGAGAAGGAATATTTCATCGGAGTCCTGATCCTGCTTATCGTGATGGTGCCGACGGGTGTGTCCCCGTCAAAGAGGCACAGGCAGTTGTTCCTGCTGATCCTGTCGCGTACGGAGTCCACACTCTCGCTTAAAGACTCCAGCGTATCGTTCATGATGCCCGATTCTTCTCTGTAATGAACCATAGCCTCCCGGACAAGGTCCCTGACGGCACTTGCATCGGAAGGCTTAGCGGTTCTTAAGATGTACTGATTTTCAGTCATTAAGGAAGCAGTTGACGAGGATGGCCTTATGAGCGTGAAGCCTGTTCTCAGCCTCCTGGAAGACCTTGCTCTGAGGTCCGTCGATCACATCCTCTGTTACTTCGTAGCCGCGGTAAGCGGGGAGACAGTGAAGGAAGATAGCATCCTTGTGAGCAGTGTTCATGATATCGGAGTTGACCTGGTAATCCTTGAAGATCTTGACTCTCATGGCCTTCTCTTCTTCCTGGCCCATGCTCGTCCATGTATCCGTATAGATCACGTCGGCGTCCTTGGCTGCCACATAAGGATCCTCTGTCATTACGACTTTGGAACCCGTAACAGCGGCGTCCTTAAGAGCCTGCCGGACGTACTTGTCAGGGCATGTGTAATCCTTGGGAGAAGCGATCGATACGTCCATTCCGGCCTTGGCGCATGCCTGAAGGAGGGAGTTGGCCACGTTGTTGCCGTCACCTAAGTATGCGAGCTTTAAGCCCTTCAGCTCGCCCTTGCACTCCTTGATCGTAAGAAGGTCTGCGAGCATCTGTGTGGGATGCTGGTCATCAGTAAGACCGTTGATGATCGGGATGGAGCCGTACTTTGCAAGATCTACTACATCCTGATGCTTGAATGTACGGATCATGATGCCGTCGAGCATTCCCGAAAGGACATTTGCCGTATCGTAGATGGATTCGCCGCGTCCGATCTGAATGTCGTTATTGCTGAGGAAGAGAGCCTGTCCGCCGAGCTGGAACATGCCTACCTCAAATGATACACGCGTTCTGGTGGATGACTTGGTGAAGATCATTCCCAGAGACTTGCCGTTAAGGTAATGATGCTCGATGCCTGTCTTGGTCTTCTTCTTCATGTCTGCCGCGATATCCAGCAGATAGTCAAGTTCCTCGATCCCTACGTCTTCGTGAAAATCTATATAATGCTTCATGATTTATTCTCCTTATTCGATCTCGTTGTCGTCAGTTGACGATATGGTGATACCTGTTTCCTTTGTGATCTCTTCCTTGATCTGCTTTTCCTGCTCCGCTGACTCGGAACCCATGGCTGCACTAAGCTGAAGAGGGCGCTTCTTCTGAGATTTTAATATGTCTCCAAGAGCCTTGCAGAACTTAGATGCTTCCGCCTTGGAGATGATGAGAGGAGGCGCGATCCTTATGGTGCTCTTGCCGATGGCGCTTACCAGGAATCCCTTGGAGAAGAGAGCTTCCTTCATGCCGGCGGAGGATACGGTGCCGTCGAACTCGATGCCGATGAGAAGACCCATACCGCGCACGGATGTGATGACGGGATACTTATCCTTCAGTGCCTTGAGCTGATCGAAGATGACGCCGCTTACCTGACCGACATTATTGAGGATATCTTTCTCCATGATCTGGTCGATAACGCAGTTACCTGCAGCCATTGCCAGGGGATTGCCGCCGAAAGTGGAACCGTGATCACCGACCTTGAAGCCTTCGGCTACTTTGTTGGTGCAAAGGGTAGCTCCGATGGGAACACCTCCGCCAAGGCCCTTGGCGAGTGTCATGATGTCGGGTGTGACATTATAGTTCTCATAGGCGAAAAGCCTGCCCGTACGACCTACGCCGGTCTGGACCTCATCGATGATAAGAAGAATGCCCTTCTCGCTGCAGAGCTTGCGTACGGCCCTTATATAATCGCGGTCTGCGGGGTGAACGCCGCTCTCGCCCTGGATGAGCTCGAGCATTACTGCCGCGGTGGATTCGCTGACAGCAGCCTCGAGCTGTTCGATATCGTTAAAGTCGACATATTTAAAGCCGGGGACGTTGGGAGCGAAAGCCTTTCGGAACTTCTCCTGGCCCGTAGCGGCGATAGTGCCCATCGTCCTTCCGTGGAAAGACATATTGGCGGTGATTATCTCGTAGCGGTTCTGTCCCTTGTAATAGAAATATCCGCGGGCGAGCTTGATAGCTGCTTCGTTGGCCTCTGCTCCGGAATTGGAGAAGAATACTTTATCGGCGAAGCTCAGACGGCAGAGCTTATATGCAAGTTCGCTCCTGCCGGGAATATAGTAGTAATTGGAGCAGTGAATGAGGTTAGCTGCCTGATTGCTGACGGCACGGACGAGCTCGCGGTTGCCGTGACCTAATGAATTGACGGCGATACCGCCGATCATGTCCATATATTTCCTGCCGTCGGTATCGTAAAGATAAACGCCCTTACCCTTATTGAAAGCGACATTCAGGGGAGCGAATACCTGAAGGCAGTAATCTTTATCGTACTTCTTTGTAAGTTCTAAGTCTTTGTCCAAGCTGCTCATTATTTGTCCCTCTTTTCTTTGATGATCATGGTGCCGATGCCCTTAGACGTGAATAGCTCGAGTATGATGCTGTGAGGTATCCTGCCGTCAATTATATGTGCTCTGTTGACGCCTCTTGTTACGGTGTCGAGGCATCCTTCGATCTTGGGGATCATACCGCCCGTGATGGCTCCGTCGGCGATATAGTCGGCGATGGACTCCTCGTCCAGGATGGAGATGAGAGATCCCGCACCGTCCAGTACACCGGGAACATCCGTAAGCGTTATCAGCTTGCTTGCCTTGAGTGCGATGGCTACCTCGGCTGCGACAGTGTCAGCATTGATGTTGTAGCTCTCGCCGTCACGACCTACGCCGATGGGGGCGATTACGGGAATGTATTCGTCATTGGCGAGCATTTCGATCACATGTGTATTGATCTTCCTGATCTTGCCTACATATCCTACGTCTATGGGGTTGCCCGACGCATCCTCGGTCATCTTCTCTGCTACGATCAGGTTGCCGTCGATACCGCAGATACCGATCGCCTTGGCACCCTTGGAATTGAGGTTGGAGACGATCTCCTTATTAGTCTTGCCGATAAGTACCATCTGAGCGATGCCCATGGTCTCCTCATCTGTATAACGGAGACCGTTGACGAAGTGGGATTCGACATTTACTCTCTTGAGCATATTGTTGATGTCTGGTCCGCCGCCGTGTACGAGGATCGGATTGATGCCGATATACTTAAGGAGCGTGATGTCATCCATTACGGACTGCTTTAAGTCTTCGTTGACCATGGCATTTCCGCCGTACTTGATGACGATGGTCTGGCCTCTCAGCTTCCTTATATAGGGGAGTGCCTCGATGAGGATAGAAGCCCTGTCGATCTTGTTCTGCATTTCGCCCGTTACATTGGGCATTATCTTATTATCTGCCATATCAAACACCTCTTATTATCGTATTAAGTCCCGTATCCTCGGGGAGGGAGAACATCGCATTGAATGCCTGTATCGCCTGAAGTGCGGCACCCTTGCCCAGGTTGTCCTGAGCACTGAAGAGCTTGATGATACCGGTCTCGGGATCGTAAACGCCGTTCACGTCGATGTAGTTGGAGCCGTTTACTGCCTTAACATCGGGAAGCTCCTTGTTCTTAAGTACTCTTACGAAATGCTCGTCTTTATAATACTCGGAATAGATATTATTGATCTTATCGGATGAGACATCAGCGAAAGAAGCAGCGGGTCTGCAGTAGATCGTCGCCAGCATGCCTCTTCTGAAAGGAGCCAGGTGGGGAGTAAAAGTAACCTTGATATCCGTACCGTCTCCGCCTGAGAGGAAAGAGCACTGTTCGCTGATCTCGGTAGTATGTCTGTGACCGACTGCACCGTAAGGCTTAAAGGCTTCGTCGAGCTCGCAGTAAGCATAAGCGAGATCGGACTTTCTTCCCGCACCGGTAACACCCGATACTGCATCTATTATTATAGAATCCTTATCTATAAGGCCTGCCTTAAGGAAAGGCGCAAGTGCCGTAAGGGAGCAGGTGGGATAGCAGCCGGGATTTGCAACGAGTCTTGCGTCCTTGAGCTGCTCTCTGTAGATCTCGGGAAGTCCGTATACGGCCTCCTTGAGAAGCTCGGGGTGAGGATGGTCGAGCTTATAGCTCTTCTCATAAGTAGCGAGGATCTTATATCTGAAGTCGCCGCTGTGATCGATGACGCGGGCGCCGTTCTCAAGAAGAACGGGTACTGTCTTGGAAGAGACTCCGTGAGGAAGGGCCGTAATAACGAGATCGGAATCCTTAGCCACTTCCTCGGGTGAGATATCCTCGAGCGGCAGGTCGCATATACCTCTGTAAACGGGATAGACATCCGAGAAGAGCTGTCCCGCGAAAGACTGTGAAGTAAGATGCACGAGCTTGACATTGGGGTGGCATAAGAATCCGTGTACGAGTTCCGCGCCTACATATCCCGTGCTTCCGATGATGCTGACCTTGATACTGTCCATAGTAATGACTTCCTTATAATTTAATACTATATATTATATAGCGTACCGATACTCTGTGAGGGTTACAGTTATGTATCGTATATAATGTTGATTTATGCAATATACTGCATAAATATACATATGTCAATCACCCTTTCGGTCAACAGACAGATGACAGATAATGTGCGAAATGTGAACGCTCTTGTCACAAATGCACAAACGCCCGCTTGCTGCTGTGTGCAAAAAGTCTAAAGAACGGTGTTTGGAAGCGAAATTCACTACAAAACGCCTCAATCTTTTTTGGCAAACATGACATATAGAAGCTAAGTATCCGTTTTGTTATAGTATCTGTGATGAAAAAAGCCCACAGGGCGTTTTGGAGGTTATTGGTAATATGGCAAGTTTATCTTTCCAGCATGTTTACAAGAAGTATGACGGCGGCGTTGTTGCTGTTTCCGACTTCAACCTTGAAGTCGCAGATAAGGAGTTCGTTATCCTCGTTGGTCCTTCCGGTTGTGGTAAGTCTACAACACTTCGTATGCTCGCAGGTCTCGAGGATATTTCCGAGGGTGAGATCTACATCGAAGATCGTCTTATCAACGACGTACTTCCTAAGGACAGAGATATCGCGATGGTTTTCCAGAACTACGCTCTCTATCCTCATATGACAGT
>CACZPC010000302.1 GCA_902782985.1 Oscillospiraceae bacterium | reverse complement strand
GGTAAGTTCCATCATACCCTCGTAATCCGTATATGCCTGATAGAGCTCCATAAGTGTGAACTCGGGGTTATGTCTTGTATCTACACCTTCGTTCCTGAATACACGGCCGATCTCATATACTCTCTCAAGGCCGCCTACGATAAGTCTCTTAAGATAGAGCTCAAGAGATATACGAAGCTTAACGTCTTCGTCCAGAGCATTGTAGTGAGTCTCGAAGGGTCTTGCAGCAGCGCCTCCGGCATTAGATACGAGCATGGGAGTCTCTACTTCCATGAAGTTCCTGCCGTCAAGGAAGTTTCTGATCTCCTTGATGATCTGAGATCTCTTCCTGAATGTATCCTTTACCTCAGGATTAGTGATGAGGTCAACATAACGCTGTCTGTATCTCATCTCAGTATCAGTAAGCCCGTGGAACTTCTCGGGAAGTGGCTGAAGGCTCTTAGCGAGTAGTACGAGCTCTTCTGCGTGAACGGATACTTCTCCTGTTCTTGTCCTGAAGAGGAATCCCTTAACACCGATGATGTCACCGATGTCGTACTTCTTGAATGCCTGGTAATTATCTACTCCGAGAGAATCTCTTGTAACGTAGATCTGGATATTGCCTTCAAGGTCGCTTACTGTAGCGAAGGAAGCCTTACCCATGACTCTCTTAAGGAGCATACGTCCTGCGACGGATACCGTGATCTTCTCATTCTCGTGGAGCTGCTTAAGAGCTTCTGCTGCCGCTTCTTCGTCAAGTGAAGGATCGACAGTAGCTTTAAGCTTGGCATCGAGTTCCTCGAACTTGGCCTTAGCCTCGGAAGAATGATCCGTTACATCGTATTTGGTAATAACAAAGGGATCCTTTCCCTCTTCCTGCATTGCCTTGAGCTTATCCTGTCTGATCTTGATCTGCTCATTGACGTTAACTGTCTGCTGCGAAGGCTTCTCGTTCTCTGCCATGTGATTGCTCCTTTTTCTTTTTTACATAAGAGAAGCGCGTGAGCTTTGATCCCAACGCGCTTCCCGATCAGAATCGTTTATATTGGATTACTTACCGATCTTAACGATCTTATATTTGAATGTACCTACGGCTGTAGTAACTTCGATGACCTGACCCTTCTTCTTACCCTCGATGGCGGAACCAACGGGAGACTTGATCGAGAGACGGTTGCTGAAGATATCTTCCTCGTTCTCATTAACAAGGCTGTATACAAGCTCTTCCTTGGTCTCTTCGTCACGAAGTGTAACTGTGGAACCGAGTGATACCTTAGTCTTGGAGATCTCATCATCACCGAGGACTACGGCGTCCTTAAGAAGAGCCTCGATCTCCTTGATCCTCTGCTCGTTCTTAGCCTGTGCATCCTTGGCATCATCATACTCGGAGTTCTCCGACAAGTCACCCTGTGCACGTGCCTCTGCAAGTCTCTGAGTGATCTCAGCAGTTACTCTGGTCTTTCTGTCGGAAAGCTCATCCTGAAGTCTCTGAAAACCTTCCGCGGTATATACATTATTATTCTCGTCAGCCATGTTGTGTATCACCTTTCGTAATTAGTTTGCAAATACAACCTTAATATTTTAATGCTTAAGACATAAACTGGCAAATTTATCTTGCCGTTCTGTCGTTTTCCTTCTGGATAACGTCGTGAGCACCACCCTCGACGATAGATGTGGAAGATACGACAACAAGTCGTGCCTTCTGCTGAAGTTCCTCGATGGAAGAAGATCCGCAGGAACACATCGTAGCCTTTACCTTTGCAAGGGATGTCTCGAGGTTGCTCTTGAGCTCACCGGCATAAGGAACATAGGAATCAACGCCCTCTTCGAAAGCCATCTTTCCGCCCTTTCCGCCGTCATCGTATCTCTGCCAGTTACGTGCTCTGTTGGAACCTTCACCCCAGTACTCCTTAACGTATGTACCGTTAACGATGAGCTTTCTCGTGGGAGACTCGTCGAATCTTGCGAAGTATCTGCCGAGCATGAGGAAGTCAGCACCCATTGCAAGAGCAAGTGTCATGTGATAGTCGTGAACGATACCGCCGTCAGAGCAAAGAGGAATGTAGATACCTGTCTCCTGGAAGTACTTGTCACGAGCCTCTGCAACTGCGAGAACTGCGGAAGCCTGGCCGCAACCGATACCCTTCTGCTCTCTCGTGATACAGATGGAACCGCCGCCGATACCGATCTTGATGAAGTCTGCGCCGCAGTCAACGAGGAACTTGAAGCCCTCAGCGTCTACTACGTTACCTGCACCGACGATAACATCGGGATAGTTGGACTTGATCCAGCGAAGTGCCTTCTCCTGCCATACGGAGAATCCGTCGGAAGAGTCGAGGCAAAGAGCGTCTGCACCTGCTTCGATAAGAGCGGGAACTCTCTCCTGATAGTCTCTGGTATTGATACCGGCACCTACGACAAGCTTCTTCTCATCATCAAGGAGCTCATGGGGATTAGCCTTATGGAACTCATAGTCCTTACGGAAAACAAGACCTACGAGTCTGCCGTTCTTATCTACGATGGGGAGCTGATTTACTTTATTGTCCCAGATGATGTCGTTAGCTTCCTTAAGTGTTGTACCCTCGGGTGCGGTAACGAGCTTCTCGATGGGAGTCATGAATTCCTTGACCTTAGTGTCAAGTGACATACGTGATACTCTGTAGTCTCTTGTAGTAACAAGGCCTAAGAGCTTGCCTTCTGCAGTACCGTCCTCTGTAACTGCTGCAGTACCGTGACCTTTCTCTTCGCGAAGAGCAAGGATATCTTCAAGAGTATTCTCGGGGGAAACATTGGAATCAGATTCTACGATTCCGGCTTTATACTTCTTGACCTTTCTGATCATCTCGCACTGAGACTCGATGGACTGAGACTGAAATACAAATGACATACCGCCACATCTTGCAAGTGCTATAGCCATTCCGTCATCTGATACGGCCTGCATTACGGCAGATACCATGGGAATATTTATCTTGAGCTTAGACTCTTCCTTGCCCTTTCTGAACTTACATATAGGAGCCGAAAGATCCACCTGATCGGGTGTGTTCTTCTCCGTTGTAAGGTTGGGTACAAGAAGATACTCGCTGAAAGTACGGGATTCCTGCTCAAAGATCATTGCCATAAATACATTCCCCCTTTATTTAAAAATATAGATTTTTGAAATTTGTCTAACATATTAGCACAACAGGCTATGTGATATCTATATAAAAAATGACGCATTTAGCGTCATTTTCATTGGTTTTTATGGTTGATTGTGATAATTGCCAATCAGGCTTTCTTGGTCGTCTTGCCCAGCGTAGCAAAAAGTACGAACATGACTGCCAGCGT
>CACZPC010000301.1 GCA_902782985.1 Oscillospiraceae bacterium | reverse complement strand
TCAGACTTCTTGATAGCGAGGTCATTCTGCTTGATGGCGATCTCAGTCTCGGAAGCGACCTTAGCGTCGTTAGCATCCTTAGCTGCCTGAGCCTGTGCAATGGCAACGTCTCTCTCGGCATTAGCCTTAGCGATGGATGCAGTCTTCTGGATGGTAGCCATATTGTCCTGACCGAGTGCAGTGATGAGGTCGTTCTTATCCTCAACGTGCTGGATGTTACAGGAGATGATCTGGATACCCAAGTTGTTCATATCAACCTGAGCCTTCTCCTGTACCTGGTCACCGAAAGACTTTCTGTCGTTGCAAAGTTCCTTCAATGTGATAGTACCGATGATCTCACGCATGTTACCCTGAAGGGAATCAACAAGCTGTGCGTTGATCTGTGTACTGTTCATATTGAGGAAGTTCTTCATAGCGAGCTTGATTCCCTCTTCGTCAGTACGGATCTGTACCTTAGCTACTGCGTCGATATTAACACCGATGAAGTCTGATGTAGGTACGAAGTCACCTGTCTTGATGTCGATGGAGAGCTGCTCGATAAGAAGCTCATCCTTTCTCTCCAGGAAGGGAAGCTTAAGACCTGCTTTACCGATGAGGATCTTAGGCTTCTTCTTAAGACCTGTAATGATATATGCCTTATTCGGCGGTGCCTTTACATAGCTCGTGCAGATGATGATCACCAGAAAAACAACGGCGATAACGATCAGAATTGCCGGTATCGTCATATCAATTCCGCCAATCTGAGCATCTGTCAGAACAGCGTTCAAAATCTTGTCCATTTTCAAGGACCTCCCTCATTCTTATTTAATGTTTTAAAACATTTAAATCATCTTAACATAACTGTATCCCGGGTCAAGATATTTCGGAGGCGTCTGATACGAATTTACAAATGCAGGAAGATCACAGATAAAGAGCTTTTATACAGGCATTATTACATGCCTCCGAAAGTCCGATAACATCAAGAGTAGAATCCTCTGAAAGATCAAGCCAGCTTCCGTTCGAATATACGTAAGACTGCCCTGCGGATATGGATGCATTGTATTGAATACCATTGGTTATATGTGACGGGCCCTCCATAGGTGCATAGCCCGAATAAGTGACAGCGATAAACACGCCGTCCGAATCTGCGGTCAGGGGCTCATCAAGTTCGATCGTGTGATATCCTTCGATCTCAAACGTCGCCTCATAGGAATCGAGCACGGTCCTCCTATCACTGTCCATTATCTCGACTACGATATGCTGACCGGGGGCGGTCGTAAAAGTACCTACTGCTCCGATACGACCGGTCTTTGTAAATGCATTAGCGACTCTGATATCAGTCCCGTACTGAAGAAGCGAGGTATATCCTCTGTCGTAAGAAGCAACGGATGAATAACCTATGGACATTACCATAGTATGAAGATCCGTTATCGGCGTATCATAAGACACCCAGTAAAAACCATCATCACCCCACTGTGCCGAGTAGCTGTTCTGCACGAGCCATGCACCGTCACGACTTGCAGGTCTGATGAATTCATCTTTCGAA
This sequence comes from Oscillospiraceae bacterium, assembly GCA_902782985.1. GTDB lineage: Bacteria > Bacillota > Clostridia > Saccharofermentanales > Saccharofermentanaceae > Saccharofermentans. Next base: position 6,987 of record CACZPC010000301.1, on the reverse strand, counting down.
AAGCTGTCATCCCAGCCGACTATAACGGCCTGATGATTTATGGGATCGTTATCAGAAGCTATCATGGAGCATGTATCAGCCGTATAGAGATAATTATCTTCATTCTCATTCAGACCGACCGTTACTCCTCCGAATGCCATGACACCTCTCTTGATATCCTTTTCACTGTGATCCGTAAGATCGCAGGAATCCACCAGAACATAAGAGCCGAAGCCGTTAACAGCCGTATCCACGACCATCTCGGTAGTACCGCCTGCTTCATATATATCAGATCTGTCGGCTATCATATAACCTTCCGCGCTGTGAGGATTATAGACCATCACGGCAAGTGCGACGGCATCCATCTCGACAGCACGATGGCCGTATTTTCTGTAGCCGTTTTCCATGACCGTACAAGCTGCATTAGCCCAGCATGTCCCTCCTGTCTGAAGCTCAACATCCGGAACAAGACCGTCATCATATACGGAATACTGAGCCGGGATATCGGAAGGCATCTCATAGCCATCTTCAAATCTCTTATGCTTTTTTCCCACGGAACACGACGAGATCAGGATACTCCCCGACAGAAGTATCGATGTCACGGTAATCAGTCTGTTGTTCTTTATATCATACATACAAAGCCTTTATACAGCAGTTATTAAGCTCACCGCTTATATTTATAAGCCTTCGCGTGAGCGGATCAGACATATCATGCCATTCGTTACGCACATATACAAAAGACTGTCCTTCCTCAGATATCGGAGCATATACGGAATTATCATCCGTATAGCTGCGTCCTTCTACCGGAGTACCGCCTGAATATGTAATGGCGATCGCACATTCGGTCACATCCAGAGGCGTATCAAGTTCGATCACATGATATCCTTTGAACTCTAAATCCACACTCTGAGAATACAATATTTCTTCGAAATCCGCACTATAGATATCTATCTGAAGAGACTCATTATCTTCGATAGTGTATGTACCGACTGCAGCCAGCGTGCCGGGATGATCAAATACATTCGCTACCTGCATTCCGTCATAGGAAGGCAGAGTGTAATATGAACCGCAGTCATAAGAAAGGATCTCCGAATATTGATCTGACAGCACAAAACTCGATATCTCCTCGAAAGGCGTATCATAAGAGATCCAGAAGCATCCATCATCGCCCCAGTTTTCCGATCCGGAATTCTGAGCCAGCCATGCACCGTCCTGAGTAGCCTCTTCGCAGAATGCATCCCTCGGAAAACTGTCATCCCAACCGACGATAACGCAGTCGTGAGTAGTATCGCAATACTTATTACCGAGATAGGCGACAGTACCGTATGCATTCGTATATTTGGTACCGTAGTCATTGACTCCGATATTCAGGGCACCATACTCAAGTAATGCATTCTTTATCGAGAGTACATCAGCTTCATCATAATTACTCGATTCCACGAGGCAGTAGTCACCGACTCCGTTAGCATACGTAAACCTTACGAGATAATTATTGGCACCTCTGTTAAGCGGATCGACCCCTTCAGGGAGAAAAAAGCCCTCTTCTTTATCTGAATCGAAAACGGCATCTACGATATCCAGCGCATCAACTTCGATCTGCTCTCCGTATACCGTCTCATAAGTATATTCCATCGTTGTCGATGCCGAATAAGCCCAACAGGTTCCCTGTATCTGATCCTTGACGTTTTTCTCTATACCGTTCTCATAGATCGTATAGTAGAGCGGAAGTCCCGTATCCGGATCCGTTCCTCTTACCGGTTCATGCGTCTTCAATTCCTCCTGTACCCGCTCGGCTAGCAAACTGCATCCCGATGCTGAAATACATGTAAACGCCATAACAGGCACCATAAAAAGTGCTGCTGTTTTTTTCATTTTCTATTCCCTTTCCCATATACTTGATCTGAACCTTTTCGGGACTCAGATCTCAAAATCAGGATCGACTGCGTGTCTGGCAGCGATCATTCCATAAGCATAGCATCTTCCCAGAGACAATCCGGTCTGATGAAACGGATAATCCGCACCGCCGTAGAACGGGCCGCCGAGATTACCTACACAGTACAATCCCGGAATGATCCTGCCGTCTCCGTCAAGCGCCTGACCGCACTCATTGATCATTACTCCCGATACTTCAGCCGACACTCTTATATGCTTTCGAGCACCCCAGAAAGGCGCCTTAACGATCTTGTTCATATAACGTGACGGCTTTCCGAAATCAGTATCATTTCCTTTATCGCAGAGCTCGTTATATCTGTCGATCGACGCCTTCATATTCTCATAAGGAATATCAAGCTCACGTGCCAGTTCTTCAAGTGTATCGCATCTGTGAAGATCGATGAGATTCTTGAATACACCCTTAGGATCTTCGACTGCTCCGGGTATAAATTTCTCCATAACGAAAGGCGGTACCGGACCGTCAACGAATGCCTCCTTGGGAAGATCCGTATAACCATCGTCATAGATCATGCAATACCAGCCTTTTGAGCCGTCCTGATGATCGGGATCGAGCATCGTGCCCTTATAAGAAGGCTGATCTCTCAGGATATTACCCATATAGACAAAACCGGTATACTCATTCGTGAAACGCTCTCCATTCATATTGAGATAAAGGAACGGTTCCTCAAACATTAAAGCGGAATCGAAATCATGCATCATTTTGGTATGTCCCAAAGGCTCCATCTGAGCACCTGCTTCGATGGCCATAAGATGGCCGTCACCGGTCTTGTTCTTCTGCTTCTTGTCGAAAGGCGCAATATCGGGACAATACTTATCCACCATCGCAGGGTTATTCGTATAATCTCCGGTAGCGAGTATGACCGCTTTGGATGCATTAAAACGGATATACTTCCCGTCTGATGACTTACCTATAACGCCGGTGATCCTGCCGTCTTCCTTGATAAGCTGAACTGCAGGCGTCGAGAAGAATGTCTGAAGCTTATCGGTCTTCTCCTGAATGTTCTTCACTACATTACGAAGTGCATGACATACATTAAAAGGCTTGGGACCTACCCAGGGAGCCCAGAAATAACAATGATCGTCTCCGTAATCATATGTGTCGGTCCTATCCTGCCATATACCCGTAAAATCAGCACTGGTACTTCTGAATGCACACAGTTTGTCTCCGTCATTTAAGAGTTCGGCACTTCTGCTGTTATCATCTACTTTACTTCCGTCACCGTATTCGGTCTCTGTGGTAAGTCCGGCTCTGTTCAGGAACCAGATCATCGCCTCCTCGGAATGTCGGGCATATGCTCTGAGCTGCTTGGTATCTGCTCTCCAGTCACAAAGACTGTTAGTATGATGGATCCACTTCTCGATACCCGCTTCAGTAGATCTGGAACGTATTATCGCCGAACCGCAATTACCCTGAGATACGACATTTGCCTCTTTCTGAAGAAGGGCCGTCCTGACACCGAGCTCGGCCGCCCAGCCTGCTGCAGGAACTCCTGCCGCACCTGCACCGACTACTACGATATCAAAATCAAGTGTCTCATCGGGGGTGATACTGTCTGTAATACATGTTGAATATTTTAGCTCTTCCTGACTTACAAAGCTTCTCATCTACCTATCCTCTTTTCTTATTCATTACCGAGGATTAGTATAAATATCTTTAACATTTTATTCAAGAATATCGTTATTAACGGCTACGATATTGAGAAGTCTGAGCTTTTCGCACAGAAGCTCCGTTTCCTTCTGATCCGACATCCTGAACCTGTACCATTTGCCGTTCTTAAGTACTACCTTGATGAAATAGAATGTCATATTGCTTCCGTTGATCTTATCGGTCTGACGCGTACAGACCACCTGCGATATATCATCCGTTCTTACAACGTCACATAAGTCCTTGATGAAGAGCACAAGATAATCTCTTCCAAGGAAAACGATACCGCGGATCGTATTAAAATGAGATGCCATCATAAAGTCGTTGTTAAGGCGCACGGGATCTATACCGGCTTCTTCCACCTTAAGTCTGAAGTCCTTAACAGTGACAAAGCTGAAGTCCTTTTTCCCTGCTATGACAAGTGCCGTGATGATACACAAGGCGGCCAGCCCTATACTTATCCTTATATCCAATCCGACTTCACCGGTCACCTTGATGATAATGGCGATAGCGACGAGCACCATGGCGACAGCGACAGCGATATATGCCAGGACTACATGGCTCATTCTGACACCGTTTAAGACTTCATAGATATCTTTGCCGGGGAGCCTTTTGTTGATATTTCTCTCTCTGTTGATATCACGATCCGATCGCGGGCTGTCCGGAGCTTTCACAGGCTTTATATATTTGGTGTAGAACGTATGCATCGTCACGGCAGAATAGATAAGGCCAATCAAAGACAATGCTATACCGATGGCGCCGTATCTGATCTTTTCGCCTGTCGTAAATTCATCAACGATATCAAAAAGCGTGACAACAGTCAGCGTGCCGAATAACAGAAATGTAAATAAGCCTACTGCCAGATGTTTTATCAGTTCTTTTCTATCATCATTTATATTCATAGATACGATAATACTAAGTATTTTTTTATTATTCAACGAAAGAATTGTATAATTACCATATGATCTACTTCGAGCACTTTTGCAAAGAGCATATATTCATATTGATACTGATATCGCTGATAATATCATCAGTGCTCTTTTTTCTCTCTAAGGATAAGAGCGGCAAAGCAACTTTGATCACGCTCAGAACACTTGCGATATTGCATTTCTGCTGCGAATTTCTTCAGGATATACTCCTTGTTCACGAAGGCTTCGAAGTAATGCGGATCCTGCCCCTTCATCTGTGCAATCTTGGTATTTTCATAAACCTTGGAGCTTCATTCTCGAAGGGAAAGATCCGTGCAATCTTATCGGAGATATCCGTAATGCTCATCATGCCGGGAGCTCTGGGAGCGCTGCTGTTCCCTGACTGGAACTACAGACCTTTCTGGAACTGGCTTCCGCTCATGTGCTTTTTCACTCACATGATACTCATGACGATCCCTCTCATATACATCACCAAGGGTATATGCGACATAAGGTTCAAGCATTTCTATTATTCAGTCGTATTCATGCTTCTCGTAACTCCGCCGATCTACAAGCTGGATGTTGCCTGCAAACAGAATTTCATCTTCTTCAGATATCCGGTCCTGGGATCACCGCTGGAGTGGATCTATAACCTTTTCACTCCGAAGCACTATATTTTCGGCCTGTTCTTACTGCTTATTACATTTCTGGCTTTTGAATATACGATAGCGGAATTAATAAGATATATTCACAAGCGCAGAAACGTGATCGCAGATCAGCGATCAAAATAGATCCGTATACATTTCAGGTCGTCTGTCCCTGAATATGCCCCAGGAAAGACGGTCTTCCTTATTGGCTTCGAAGTCATATTCGGCATATAAGATCTCTTCCGTATCTCTGCCTGCGGATGCTACAAGAGCTCCCCACTGATCTGTCATGAAGCTTGATCCGTAGAACAGCAGCTCGCTTTCCTGGTTATTATTCTCCTTACAGGGAGTTACCTTCTCAAGCCCTATCCTGTTAGCTGCCACCACGGGGATGATATTAGCGGCGGAATGGCCGATCATGGCTCTTCTCCAGTGCTCCATACTGTCTACTTCAAGGATAGGTTCCTTACCTATAGCAGTAGGATAGAGGATTATATCCGCACCAAGCAACGCCAGTGCTCTGGCTGTCTCCGGGAACCACTGATCCCAGCATATACCTACGCCGATATTGCCGTACTTAGTCTCAAATACTTCAAAACCGGTATTACCGGGAGTGAAGTAGAATTTCTCCTGATAGAAATGATCGTCCGGGATATGAGTCTTTCTGTAGATGCCGATTACTTCGCCCTCATCGTCTATCATGGCAACGGAGTTATAGAGCACATTAACATCCTTCTCATAAAAGCTTATGGGAAGGACAACTCCCAATTCCTTTGCAACCTTCCTGAAATGCAATACAGCATCATTCTCTTCAATGCTCTTAGCGAAAGCATAATATTCGTATCTTCTCTCCTGACAGAAATACTGCCTCTCGAAAAGCTCCGATAAAAGTATTATCTTAGCGCCTTCGGAAGCGGCCTTTCTTACAAAGCCGTCAGCCTTCTTAATATTCTCTTCAACATCGTTACTGCAGCTCATCTGTATTGCTGCTACCTTTACCTTGCTCATAGTCTTAGATTAATCCTTTCGAGGTATCTGCTGCGTGATGCAGTGTATATTGCCGCCGCCGACTAAGATATCTCTTGCATATATAGGAACAACCTTCCTTGAACCTGCAAGTGAAGTCATTATTTCCACGGCTCTCCTGTCACTTTCTTCATTCTCCCCTCCGAACTGCGGGAGCAGGATGGAATCATTAGTGTAGTAATAGTTTACATAACTTGCCGCGAGCCTCTCACCCAACTCTCTGTTATCCTCACCTTCTTCGAAGACGAGATTAGCCATATCCTCCTGCTCAATCAGGACGGGGTGATCGGGAACAGGAAGCTTATGTATCACTAAAGGTCTTCCCTTGGCATCAGTCTCTGAGGAGAGATAATCGTAGGAAGCCTTTGACAGAGCATACTGCGGATCATCCTTATTATCGGTCCAGGCAAGGACTACTTCTCCCGGAGCTACAAAGGCGCAGACATTATCCACGTGCTCGTTAGTCTCATCGTTATAAATGCCCCTGGGAAGCCACAAGACCTTCTCGGCACCTGATGACATCTTAAGATAGTCCTCTATATCTTCCTTAGTCATGGAAGGATTACGTCCCTTGCTTAAAAGGCAGCTCTCGGTCACCATAAGCGTACCTTCGCCGTCGCTGTGAACGCTTCCGCCCTCAAGGATGAACTTAGTCCTGTCGATGCACTCCACATCTATCTTATCGCAGAGTTTCCTTGCGACATCTCTGTCATTCTCATAGTCGGCATAAAGTCCGTCGAAGTCTCCGCCCCAGGCATTAAATCCCCAGTCGATACCCTTAAGCTCGCTGTCATCGTATACAAATGTAGGTCCTGTATCTCTTGCCCAT
>CACZPC010000300.1 GCA_902782985.1 Oscillospiraceae bacterium | reverse complement strand
TTCTGTGTCTCCTCAGCTGCTGCGCAGAACATAACGGGACCGTCGAACTGCTGAGCGAGCATTGTCTCGGAGATCTCGGGACCGAAGTTACCGAGGTATACGCAAAGAGCGTTACAGCCCTGAGCCTTGATGTCTGCAAGAGCCTGCTTCATATGGATCTCGCTCTCAACGATACAGATAGGGCACTCGTATATATACTCGTCACCGTACTTAGCCTTGTATGCGTCGATAAGAGCCTTTCTTCTGTTAACGGAAAGTGACTCGGGGAAGCAGTCACGGCTTACGGCTACGATACCGATCTTGAGTTTGGGTGCATTAAACATGTTGTGAACCTCCTTTTAATGCCATAGTAAATTTTTATTATTTGCTGATGTCGATGTTCTCGCCCTTAAGGCCCATGAAGTGACCTGCCTCACCTGCTGCATCGGGATGAGCGATAAGCCACTTGTTGACTGCCGTAATGAGAGAATCCTCATTGTAGCTGCCGGCCGCTACGGGTGCGTGCTCTATCTTGAGCTCTGTATTCGTGCCCTTGGGAAGTACTACACCTACGAGGAATCCCTCGGGGTTAGCAGAGCAGGGAGCATAGTGAAGAGTATTGGCATAGATCTCGGCAGCCATGCCCTTCTTGAAGTAGAAAGCCTCTACCTTGGATGTGTCGTAGGTATTATCTTCCTCGATATCCTCTCTCTTGCCGAGAAGAAGGATAGCGTCGGTAGCAAAGATATTGATCTCCGAGCTCCTGTGATATTCAAGAGCATTAAGGAGCGTATTCTTACCGATACAATGACCGATCTGGATATCAGTCTCGCCATAGCAGATATCTCTGATCTTGTCGAAAGCACTTGTTGCCTCAAGAGCGGCAACAGAAGGCTCGTAAACGACATTCTCGGGGATAGCCGTAGACTGCATAGCCTCTACAACGGGAGAAAAATCAACTTCCGTGATAAGTCTGCCGTAATTTCTGAAACGCTTGTCTTCAGCATTGATGATGTTCATTAGTCTCTCCTTCCGGCGATAAACGCATATGTTTCTTTAAGAGCAGGATATATCTTCTTATATTCCTGATATCTCTCTTCATAAAGCTTTACCTGCTCGGCATCGGGGTCAACGCTCTGTGTTACCTTGATGAGCTTGGAACAAGCCTCGCTGACGCTCGCATATTCGCCGTTGGCAACGCTGGCAAGGATAGCCGCACCGAATGAAGGACCTTCGGTATTATCAGTCTGACTGAGTCTGATACCGAGGATATCGGACAGGATCTTAAGCCAGATCTTACTCTTGGAACCGCCGCCGCATACGCAGGATTCCTTAACGTCGATACCCATCTCCTTAGCTGCCTCGAGGCAGTCACGGAGTGCGAAGGATACACCCTCATATACAGCCTGAGTCATCTCACCTCTTGTGGTATCCATGCTCATGCCTACAAATGCGGATCTTGCATCTGTATCATTGATGGGAGATCTCTCACCCATAAGGTAAGGAAGGAAGTAGATCCTGTTCTTACCGAGGTTATCCTCCTTGATAAGTCCGCCTTCTCTTCCGTAATCATTTGTCTCGCAGATCTCCTCGAGCCACCACTTGTTACAGGAAGCGGCACTTAAGATACAGCCCATTACATGGTAAGCTCCGTCAGAGTGAGCAAATGAATGAAGGTGATTCTCGAAGTCCTCGCTGAAGTTATTCGAACTGATGAATACGGTACCGGATGTACCGAGGGAGATGTTGCACTTGCCCTCACCTACGATACCCATACCTACTGCCGCACCGGCGTTATCGCCTGCACCTGCAGCTACGATACATGTACTTGTGATGCCAAGTTCCTTGCAAAGCTCGGGCTTTACCTCGCCGACCTTCTCATAGCTCTCGAATACCTTGGGGAGCTGAGCCTCGGTGATGCCTAAGATATCGCACATCTCCTTGGACCAGCATCTGTTCTTAACGTCATAAAAAAGCGTTCCGGATGCATCAGAAGGATCCGAAGCGCATACGCCCGTAAACATATATGTAAGGTAATCCTTGGGAAGCATGATCTTGCTGATACGCTTGAAGTTCTCAGGCTCATTCTTCTGCATCCAGAGGATCTTGGGAGCCGTAAAGCCCGCATATGAGATGTTACCCGTAAGCTCCGTGAGCTTATGCTTGCCGATCTCATTATTCAGATAATCGGATTCTTCCTGGGATTTGCCGTCGTTCCAGAGGATAGCCTTTCTGATGACCTTGTCATCACTGTCCAGAGTAACGAGGCCGTGCATCTGACCTGCTACGGAAATACCTGCGATCTTGCCGTCATCCGTGGATGCAACAAGTTCCTTAATGCCGTCTACTGTCTGCTTATACCAATCCTCGGGATCCTGCTCGGACCAGCCGTTCTTGGGGAAGCTGACGGGATACTCTCTCGATACGATCTTGAGGATCTCACCCTCTCCTGTCATGAGAAGGAGCTTAACCGCTGATGTACCGAGGTCTACGCCTATGTATCTCATAATTCCTCCACTATACCTATTTTTGTCACACCGACATATTATCCAAGAAAAAGGCTCTTTTCGATGCCCAATTTTGGATATTTTCAATATAACATTTTATACAAGATGCCTAAATTATGCAAATCTTGCTGCACGATTATCAGGACACATTAGACCATTTTCCGCCTAAAATCCGTTATTTTTCAGACTTCATTCAAAATTCACTCAACTTTTTACCACACCGTCGGTTTCTTTACAAATATTGCTATTTTTATTATCTGAAGCAAGTTATAACAAGTCTTTAAATCTAGTTAACATTTTATTCAACTAAGCACTTTATACTAATAATATCCGATATTGTATACGGGGGTGCAGGAAAATGAAGATATGTGCATTCATAGGCGATATGTATCGTGACTATTCCGCCGCGATCATTCAAGAGCTGAAGATAAAAGCCAGAGAGCACCACCATAACATTGACATATTTGGTAACTGTTCCGTTCCCACGATGAACCCTCTCCATGTAGAGGGTCTTAAGAGCATCCTTTCGATCCCGCCGCTTTATGATTACGACGGAATAATACTTTGCTCGGATACGCTCAATCATTTCGGTATGAACAAGGAACTCATAGAGAACCTGAGCAGCGCCGAGGACCTGCCCCCCATCATAAGCATCAGATCGGACGAAGCCGGTTTCTATAATATCGTCCCCGACAACAGACAGATCATGCATGACATTGCTGCACATGTCATCTCCAAGGTAGAAGGTAACGACATAGGCTTTGTGACCGGTCGTGATGATCTTCTTGATTCCACCGAGAGACGCGCGGGATTCGAGGACGCCATGAAGGAGGCGGGACGCAAGGTCAACGAAAAGCTGATCTTCCACGGTAATTACTGGATAGATCAGGCCCCTCAGCAGGCAGATTTCTTCATAAAGCCCGACGGTACGCTTCCCAAGGCCATCATCTGCTCCAATGACTATATGGCCATAGCCCTGATGGACGAGCTCATCATGAGAGGCTACAAGATCCCGCAGGATACCCTCATCTCCGGAGTCGATAACCTTGAATCATCGGCTGTACATATCCCGTCGCTCACTACTTCCGATATATCCGAACAGACACTGGCGGATACGGCCATAGACACCCTCGAGAGGATCCTCAGAGGTGAGAATGTCGATTTCTACATCAATGTACCCGGACGCCTGATCGAGAGAGAGAGTACGGAGACCGGAGAAAGGCAGAACGACATACAGGAAGCTTTCAGACAGCTCGAGATCATCAAGAAGATGAATCTGGACAGATCGAGAGAATTTGTCCTGATCAGCATGGACTATGAGGATGCACTCTCCACCGAAAAATGCGTGGATGTCACGCTTCGTCATCTTAACAGCTTCGATATATTCAGTGCATGCTATATATGCAGACACAGAGAGAATGACAGAGAGCTTTTCGGATATGCCAAGAAGGGATCCGATCCGGTGATCGAGGGCATTCCCTTCCCCAATACGCAGCTGCTTCCGGACGGATTCGGTTACGAGAGCGACTCGTCACTTACCATCTATCTTCCGATCCATTATCGAAATGAAGTATACGGATACTGCGCCTGCGAATTCGCTCCGGGCGTAGAGGAATTTATCGACGAGAAGATCGAGCTGATAATGGTCGTATTCGGTCAGTCCATCAACAGGATCCTTCTATACAACAAGCTTTTCGAGGTAGAGGATATCATGGACCTTTACATCAAGGATGCGATGACGGGTCTGTACAACAGACGAGGATTCGACAACAAGATATCCGCGCTCTTTGACAACAGCAGCAAGAACAAGTACGGCATCGCCGTTGCAAGTATCGATATGGACGGCCTGAAGTATATCAACGATACATTCGGTCATGCCGCCGGAGACGAAGCTATCAAGGGAGTCGCCGACTGCATAACGGCCGCCATCAATCCCAACGAGTTTGTCGCCAGGATGGGCGGTGACGAATTTGAAGCCGTACTTATAATCGATAACCCCGGACGCGTAGGCCAGTTTATAAGAGCGGTCCGAAGCGAGATCAAGAAAGCCAACAGCGTACGGACAACGGAATATAAGCTCAGTGCCAGCATAGGCACCTGTGAGGTAAGCGAATGGGGCATGCTCATGGAGTGTATGAACAAAGCCGATAAGGCCATGTATCTGGAAAAGAAGACCAAGAAGGCCGGCAGAGGTGAAGCTCCCAGATGAGTAAGTATATCGTCTGCTCCGATATCCACGGAAGATCGGGGTCTTTGATGAAAGTCCTGGCCGCCGAGAAGAAAGCCGACGGTATTATCATAGCGGGAGATCTGGAGCTTGACCCGAACGATATCGCCGATATGGTCCGTTCGTGCATCCCGGACTGCTCGATCTATGCCGTCGCGGGCAACTGTGACGCCTATTCCCCCGCCGCTGGTACATTGCGGCCTCTGGCAGTCTTTGATATCGAAGGCAATAATAAGGTGCTGCTGACTCACGGTCACAGATATTCCGTACCGCGGACAGACATCCTGTCATATGCCGCTGAGGAGCAGGGCTGTAACATTGTTATATTCGGTCATACCCATCGATATCTCTGCCAAAAAGAAACCGGGATCCTGTTTGTGAATCCCGGTGCTCTGAGAAACGGTGAATATGCGCTCCTGACCGTCGGAGATGACGGCGGAGTC
>CACZPC010000299.1 GCA_902782985.1 Oscillospiraceae bacterium | reverse complement strand
GGCAAGAAGTATCTTGAGATGCTTGCCAAGGCTTGATCGGAGGTATATATGAAGCTCGAAATGCTGTCCGGCACAGGCATAGGTAAGCTTGTAAATTCAAGGGAGTTATCTCCCGTGGAAGTCATAGACTATTTTGCGGGAAGGATCTCAATGAGAGATCCTTCTTTGCATGCTTTTACCTATCTTAAGATAGAGGAAGCTCTTAAGGAAGCAAGGGAGCTGGAACAAAGGATAATGTCCGGTGAAAATGCCGGGCCTCTTGCAGGTGCACCTACTGCTCTTAAGGATTTCCTTCCGTCTAAGAAAGGCTGGCCGAATTCTCACGGCGGAGTTAAGTCGCTTATAATGAACGACCCCGAGGATTCCGCTTTTTATTCTGCCGTATCGAGGGCGGGAGCTATTGCTATAGGTAAGACAAATGCCCCCGCGTTCGGCTTCAGGGGAACATGTGATAACAAGATGTACGGTCCTACTTCGACGCCTTTCGACAGGCGTTATAATTCGGGCGGCTCTTCAGGAGGCTCCGCCGCGGCAGTAGCAGACGGAATGCTCCCGTTTGCAGAGGGAGGCGACGGCGGCGGTTCCATAAGGATCCCCGCTTCATGGTGCGGTTGCTTCGGCTTTAAGGCTTCCGTAGGCACGGTACCGAGCGTATGCCGTCCCGACGCATGGACGGCTACTCATCCTTATTGCAGTAACGGTGCCATAACAAGGACTGTCGAAGACAGTGCCACGATAATGGAATATATGGCCGGGTATGATCCCAGAGATCCCTTAAGCCTTGATCACGGATCCAGAAAGTTCACGGAGCTCATGAAGAAGTCTCTTAAGGGATGCCGCTTTGCATATACTCCCGATTTTGACATCTTTGCCGTGGATGATGAGGTCAATGAGATCGTAAGAAGAGCTGCATTCGCATTCGAAGAGGCGGGAGCTGAAGTTGTGCCCGTTAACTTCAACTTCAGGCATACTGCTGACGAATATGCGAAGATGTGGTGCCGCAGCATAAGTATAGATACATCGATAGATATCGAACTGTGGAAGAAGGACGGATTCGACCTGATCGGCGATCACGCGGACGAGCTTCCCGAAGAGTTTATCTACTGGAACGATATAGCAAGGAATTCCACTGTCATGGACTACAGGCTCTTTAATGAGATGAGGACCGAGATATTGGATGCTCAGGAAGACATATTCGGAAAGTTCGATTTCATCTTATCGCCGGTTACCATATGTCCGCCGGTCCTGAACACTGATGACTTTGATACCAAGGGACCGTCTGAAGTAGCCGGGGTAAAATGCGATCCTCTTATCGGATTCTGCGAGACTTTCCTTGAGAATTACACCGGCAATCCCGCATGTTCCGTACCTGCCGGCCTTACATCCGCGGGACTTCCCGTAGGACTTCAGATAATAGGGAAGAAGTTCCGCGACGAGGATGTCTTCGCGGCTGCATATACATATGAACATCTTCGTCCCTGGGATTATGAAATACCTTATTCACGCGAGGTGTGATAACGGATATGGATATGCCTTTCAAACTTAAGGAAGCTACCGAGGGACTGGTAGAAGATATCAATCTTAGGGACCTTCGGAGGATCAGTAATAAGATCACCGAGAAGTATCTGGAAAGAGCCTCATCCGGCGGCAATCATCTGACGTCTGAGGAGGAGGTAAAGGTATATTCCGTTGTCAGGATGCCCGCCACATACGGTGCCGTATCCGATGCACTTTCGTATGTCCGGGATATATTCGGAGATGATATAGATTCCGTATCGGATATAGGTGCAGGAAGCGGAGCGGCATCCTGGGCGTGCCGCGAGATCTTTGCTCCGTCTGAGATAAAATGTCTGGAGTATGAAGATCAGATGATCGATATCGGACGCACTCTCATGTCAGGTGATAAAGAGCTTGCCGGGATCGCTTCCTGGAAGAACTATGATCTTTTAAGCGACGAACCTGTTCCCGGATCCGATCTTGTCATATCATCATATGTCATCAATGAGCTTCCTGCCGACAAGAGACTTTCTGCCGTAGATAAGATGTGGAAAGCCGCAGGGAAGATCATGGTCATAATCGAGCCCGGAACAATGACGGGTTTTTCGGTTATAAGAGATATCCGCGCCCATATCCTTGAAGCGGGAGGTCATATGATCGCTCCCTGTCCTCATGAAGGAATATGCCGCATCGGTAAAGACGACTGGTGTCATTTTGCATGCAGAGTCATGAGAAGTAAGATGCATAAGCTCATTAAGGATGCCGCTGTGCCCTACGAAGACGAGAAATACAGTTTTATCGCATTTTCCAAGACTCCCGTTACACCGTGTTCGTGCCGTATCCTTCGTCATCCCGAGATCAATAAAGGATTTATAAAGCTCAATGTATGCACCTCATCATCCAATGAGGTGATCACCGTTACCAAGAAGGATAAGGAATTATTTAAGCAGGCTCGAAAGGCAAAGCAGGGCGACACCCTCGATCATTCCTTCTGACCTCTCCTGCTCATCTGTCTGTCCCACTCAAGCTCCGGATGACGCATGTAGAAATCTTCCTTATTCTCATACATCTTGCCGTCTGCTATCTGCATTGCCTTTCGGATATCCTTACTGTCACCGCAGTAATAGGAGCCATAGGCATATTTGGCATGGTCCGGTCTTTCTGAGCAGGATATCAGCTTCTCTTCGAGAACATCGAATTCTTCCTTCGTGACTCCGATCGCCATAACGAAGAATTCATCTCCGCCTACACGATATATCTCCTGGCCTTCGAATATCTCGCGAAGAGTCGTTGCCACATCTTTCAGAAGCTCATCACCGGCGATATGTCCCTTGGTATCGTTTACGACCTTAAGACCGTTGACATCTATGAAAAATACGCCGAAAGGCATTGATATCCTTGATGCTCCGGTATCATTATCGCTGATCCTGTTATTCATGGCATTACGATTAAGAACACCGGTAAGAAGATCTGTAGAGCTCATGACTTTCATCTTCTTGACCATGAGATGATTGGAGATCTCCGCCGTAAGTACGAATGTCGTAAGCTCCATTATTTCCTTTATCTGCAATGTCTTCTCACGATCAAAGTCTACAGCCCAGATATAAGCTATTGTCTCTCCGTTACTGATAAGAGGGTATATTACGATATTATGAACATTTGAGTCCTTAAGGTTCTTGGCCCATTCCGGAGAGATCTTATTGGCACGATCCCATTCATATTCATTATTGATGATAAAACAGTTGCTGCCGTCAATGAGTCTTGGCCACGTCTCGATCAGATCGAAGAAGTTATCTCCAATGAAAGCCTCCATCGGAGGTTCGGTCCCATTGGGGTCATAGGCATCCGCGAATACCGAACAGGATTTTTTTGCAAAGTCCGTAAGCAGGATAGTGCAATGTTTGGAATCGCAGAACAGACGTATGTCTTCGGCTATGGAATTAACTGCCGTCAGAAAGTCATCCGACTCCCTGAGCTTGATGCATGATCTGAGTACGAATGAAGCAGCTTCCGGTGTAACGTCAGTCATCTTATCCGCATCAGCTTTTGATGTCATGTCATAAGAGAAGAGTACATAAGCTTTATCTTCAACGGGAGATACCAGCGGTATCATATAAAGCTCCATCCATGCGTTAAAGAAAGATGCATCTACATAAGCGTGAATGGGTTTTTGTATGTCGATGCACTCGTAGCACATTCCTTCAAAATTGTGGTCCTGCCTGATGTAATTCGTATATGGAACGTTCTTTACAAAGGCTGATGTATCTTCGAGTACTGTCTTTCTGTATCTTTCATTGGCGTCGACTATCATGATCTCTCCGAATCTTCCGTCGGGGAGAATGTCAAACGACACGATGCAAGCTATCGGCTTGATGTTGTGTACAAAATCGCTGTATTCCATGCTGAGTACCTTAAAATGTGCTTTTGCGGATCATGCTTTACATTTTTCATTATAGCACCATGGTTATGTACCGTTTTGTTATACATTTATGAAATCTTTATTTCGGTGTTAACAAAGTGAAAACAAAATCAAAAGTCCCTTATATTTTCAATTGCCGGAGTTTATCATAATACTGTTACGAATTGTTTGTATTACTTATGTATGATCACGTGATCGGATCTTTTACACACGGAGATTCATCTATGACCAAGGAACAGCTTGAATCATATTACGGTTTATTAGAACGTTTTGTCAGCCTGACAAATGATCCCTCTATTTTAGACCGGGACGGCATAGTACGCGTCCTTTCGGAACTCTGCGGTATTTTCCGTATTGCAAAGGGTGTTACGGAGATATATCTTTCGCCTGCACATGAGAAGAGCGGTGAAGGTGAGATCCTGTGCGACTGCGATAACGGTCACGGTGATGTGATGGCAATGCGTGTCAGGATAGTTGCTCCTTCGATGGTAGTATTGATACATACGCTATATCAATCTTCCGAATCCGAGCCTCTGGATGATGAGGAAAAGGCAAGACTTGATGTCGTTATCAGAGCTTTATTGGGATTTATCAGTCGAAATCGTCTTGTAGCAGTCGTCGAAAGGCTGGGTTTCTACGATGACAGCGGCTTTCCTAATATGAGGTCTTTTACGAGGCGGATCCAGCAAATGGGATTAGCCGGCGAACTTGGCGAGCACACTGCCGTGTGCTTTAATCTATATCACTTTTCAGTGATCAACAGAGATATCGGCAGAGAAAACGGTGATGTTGTCATGAAGAATTATACCGAAATGATCCGCAAAGCCATGGGTGAGAACGGAATGCTTTGCCGTATGGGCGGAGATAATTTCGTCGGTATCTTCGAAAGTCAAAATACCGATGCAGTCGTTGCCCTCTTGAGGGGGCTGCCGGTACCTTATGATAAGTATAAGTCCAAGCGTGTTATGGTATCATGCAGCGCAGGTGTGTTTAAGATACCTTTCGGCTTCGAGTTCACAAGGCCGTCCCAGGTCATTGACAGCATATTTACCGCAGCGAGAGTTGCCAGGATGCTAAGCGATGAAAGAGTCGTATTCTACGACGATACTCTCATGCAGATGAAAGATAAGGATATGTGGGTCCGCCGTTTGTTCCCCGGTGCTCTTGATAATGAGGAATTTAAGGCTTTCTATCAGCCGAAGGTCGATGTGGAGACCGGCAGGATCGTCGGTGCCGAGGCACTCTGCAGATGGATCCAGCACGATAAGATCATCCCGCCGATGGACTTTATACCGGTCCTTGAACAGAATACCGATATCTGTATCCTGGATTTCCATATGCTCGGAGTCGTATGCCGTGATATAAGGAGATGGATAGACGAGGGTAAATCGGTAGTAAGAGTATCTGTCAATCTTTCAAGAAAGCATCTGGTCGATGTCGATCTCATAAGGCATATACTCGACATAATAGATCGTTATAATGTACCGCACGAATTTATCGAGATAGAGCTTACCGAGACGACGACCGATGTGGAGTTCAGGGATCTTCGAAGGATAGTAGACGGACTTCAGAAAGCCGGTATATGTGTATCGGTAGATGATTTCGGCATGGGATATTCTTCTCTTAATCTCATAAGAGAATTACCGTGGAATGTCCTTAAGATCGATAAGTGTTTCGTTCCTCTTGATGACGAGAACGATGACGGTGTTACGAGCAAGATGTTTAAGCATGTTGTAAGGATGGCTCAGGATATCGGACT
Source organism: Oscillospiraceae bacterium (assembly GCA_902782985.1). Classification (GTDB taxonomy): domain Bacteria; phylum Bacillota; class Clostridia; order Saccharofermentanales; family Saccharofermentanaceae; genus Saccharofermentans. The sequence continues at coordinate 3,257 of CACZPC010000299.1, read as the reverse complement.
TGAGTGTATAGCAGAAGGTATCGAGACCGGCAAGCAGCTTGAATTCTTAGAGAAGAATCATTGCGATATAGCCCAGGGATTCTATTTCGACAAGCCTCTGCCGGTCAATGACTTCGAGGATCGTCTCGCTATGGGATGTTATGATCTGAAAAAACTTTCGCAGAACTGATCGGGATTCATTCAAATATACCTCAGTATAGTAAAGCCGTCTTCGTGATAATCGGCGATAATCTAAATACAGACAAATACTTCATAATCCCCCTCCAAAATAGAGAGCCCGAGCTGTAATGCCCGGGCGATTCTTTTGCCTTATTGGGATACGTTGCAGTTCAATGATTTTGCCATCCGGCGTGATATAATCTGATCTAGTGACTTAGAGCCAAAGGAGAACATAGCATGGACAACATCAGACCTTCGGATATAGACGATAAAAGACTCAGATTCGATTCATTTGACGGTCACTCCGATGAGATCTTTAAGAAAAAGCAACGTCTGCCTGCTATGGGATGGAATAGCTGGAATGCTTTCGGAAGCGGCAATAATGAAGAGCTCACCCGCGCCATGATCGATAAGATCAAGGAGCTTGAACTTGATAAGCTCGGATATAGATATATAGTCCTGGATGACGGTTGCTATAAGCCTGAAAGAGTTAACGGAAGGCTTCAGCCTGACGATGTTAAATTCCCATCCGGATTTAAGGCTATGGCTGATTATGTACACTCCAACGATCTGAAGTTCGGAATGTATAATGATATCGGCACTAAGCTCTGCTCCGGAGCCGAAGTCGGCATATTCGGATATGAGAAGGTCGACTGCGAGGATTATATCAGGTGGGATATCGATTTTATCAAGGTGGATAACTGCTACTACATGTGGGATAATGCGACATTTGCCGATCCTTCCAATGCGAAATATTCATATGCTCCGAATATAAAGAGCATCTTGGCAGAAGGTAAGATATTAAGTGCCGTAAAAGATGCGAAGATCACAGGCAGCAGAGCTGAGATCAGGGGTGACTATGTCAGCTTTATAGGTACTTTTGACGGTACTGCTCCCGACCATACGCCTGTAGGCAGCAGGAGCAGCGAAGTTATATTCGAGCTGGAGTCCGATACCGACAAGGAGACGGATATCATCGTCAATTATGCGACAGGTGAAGAAGAAGGTGTCGGTCAGTGGCTTCAGGTAGCCGTCGGCAATGAGATCTTCTTTGATGACATGCTTCCGGCAACAGCATCCGCCGAGACTTTTACGGATTCCGATCCGATAAGGATATTACTTAAGGCGGGGCGAAATCTGATCAGGATAATGAATCACAGACGCCAGGAGAATACACTTCATTCTTATGCAGAGATCAAGAATGAACTTATAAATGCCGGCGGCGATAAGGATATCATCTTTTCTATCTGCGAATGGGGAAAGACACAGCCTCAGGACTGGGGACATAAAGTCGGAGATTCCTGGAGGATCTTAAATGATATTACGTTCCAGGTCGGAGCAGACGGTGAACACGGTACCGCGGCATGGGAGAGTGATTACACGACATCGATCACTTCGCAGTACAATAAATGCGTTATCATGGACGAATTTGCAAGTCCCTTGAGAGGATGGAATGATCCCGATATGCTGGTCATCGGTATGGACGGAATAAATGAGACCATGAATAAGTCTCATATGGCTATGTGGTGTATGATGAATTCACCTCTTATGCTCGGCATGGATCTTCGAAGAGTAAAGAGGGGTGATCCGATATACAGACTTATCTCTGACGAAGATCTAATCGGTCTCGATCAGGATGCTCTCGGAGTGCAGGCCAAGAGGATATTTACAACTTACAGATGCGATGCTCCCGATAAGGAATATATCAGAGATAATAAGAGGATAGATGTGTTGGCCAAGCCTTTATCGGACGGCAGTGTCGCACTGGGCTTCTTTAATCTTGATACTTCGGACCGAAATGATAATGTATCGATAAGTGTAGATGTAATATATTCTGCACTAGGGCATAAGATGATAGCACCGGAGAGGTTCAAAAATGCTTCTTCATATAAGATCACTGACCTTATCACAAAGGAAGAGAATACCGTAACCGGTAAAACTTTCCGTATCGATTCTATCAGAGGCTGTGATTGCAAGGTTATAAAGATCACTCCCGTAGTATGACAAATCGCGAGTTTATAACAGAGCTTTGCAGAGTCACGGGAGAAGAGACGGAAGATATATTCATAAGGGGCAGGAGAGCAGGCTGGCTTGAGGCGGAAGACGAGCTTGATCCGGAGCTGGATATCGCTCGAAAGCAGCAGGCCCGTATCCTTCATATGTATCTCCTGAAAGAAAAGAAGATCCCCGACCTTAAGGATATAAGCAAGGCCTATGAACTAAAGGATCTTTTTGATTGCAGAGTCTGTGCTAATCATGTGGCTCAGGTCTATTGCAGAGGCATTATGGATGCGAAGAATCTGATGAAAAACGGACGATTCCTTTGGTTTGACCTTGAAGGGATCGACGATGACCATGCTATTCGTACACATCTGTCACGGTTAGAGGATTTTTTGAGCTGAATTAAGGCTCTACAGGAGCTCCGGCGACGACATTCGCAATTTCCCTGAAAAATGACCATAAATCCTTATATATCAAGGTTTGTAACAATGTTACACTGATCATGCCGATTATTTCCGTTTACAATGCATTAAAAAACTGCTTCGTGCGATAACATATCGGAATTAACAGGTAAAGAGTAATGCTGTAAACATACTGTGACGTGACAATATGTCACACTTCCTTGTTAACATGTTTCTCCCTTTTTTAAAATGGATACAAGTCGATCCAGGAGGGAGGTTATGCCTATGAAGACCCGAAAGATAATGGCGTTCTTAGTGTCAGCCTCGATGTCGTTTAACGTATTGGCTTCATCTGCAGTTGATATAGTATCAGCAGATGAGCTCGATGATGTTACGCTTCAAGAGGTCCCTGAGAGCTTGGAAGAAACAGACACGGTCGATAATGAGACCGAGATTGAAGAAGAGGTTATTTCGGATATCGATGACACTGAGATCATCGAAGAGGAGATTGAAGGTATTCCTGAAGAGATATCGGATGCCATAGATGCTGCTCCATTCAGTGAGGAAACGGAAGTTGACGGCGTGATCATTTCGGTCAGCGCCGATGACGGCGTGTTCCCGGAAGGCGCATATATGAATGTCGAGCGTGTTGAAGACACCGAGGATTCAGATGCCCTTATCGAAGAGACACTTGAT
>CACZPC010000298.1 GCA_902782985.1 Oscillospiraceae bacterium | reverse complement strand
TGGGAGGATTCCCGAGCGGCCAAAGGGAACAGACTGTAAATCTGTCGTCAGTGACTTCGGTGGTTCGAATCCACCTCCTCCCACCAAGAAAAAGACCTTCAATCGAAGGTCTTTTTCTTTGCCTGATTTTTCTTCGATTTGAATTTTGGCGAATTATTACTTTTGGGTATAATAGACTGGTATTAAAAATCTGGAGTTATTTATGAGTTTTAAGGATTTTCTTATAGCAGTTCTATTCGGTATCGTTGAAGGTATTACGGAGTGGCTTCCCATAAGTTCTACGGGTCATATGATCCTCTTTAATGAGTTCTTTAAGCTTAATGTATCCGATGCTTTCTTCGAGCTATATCTTGTTGTTATTCAGCTTGGTGCGATAATGGCTGTTGTTGTTGTATTCTGGAAAGAGATCTGGCCTTTCGGAATCAAGGATAACAAGAAGCCCTGGAAGAAGGAGGGTATCGGAAGATGGGTAATGGCCGATAAGTTCTCAATGTGGTTTAAGATCCTTGTTGCTTGTATCCCTGCTGCGATCATCGGAGTCCTTTTTGATGATATCCTCGATAAGCTCTTCTATAATTATATTTGTGTAGCCATATCTCTTATCGTATTCGGCGTTGCATTTATTGTTGTCGAGAATTACATAAAGGGTAAGAGATTCATTGTTAATAACATTGATCAGATCTCTTATCCGGCAGCTCTTATTATCGGTGCATTCCAGCTGATCGCGGCTATCTTCCCGGGTGTATCAAGGTCCGGTTCTACGATCGTAGGATCTCTTGGTATAGGTATAAGAAGAGAAGTAGCAGCCAAGTTTACTTTCTTTATGGCTGTCCCTGTAATGCTCGGTGCAAGTCTTCTCAAGGTGTTAAAGTATGACGGTGACGTGGCTAAGTCCGAGATCGCCATTCTTGTTATAGGTATGCTTGTTGCTTTCCTGGTATCGTTCGTGATCATCAAGTGGCTCATGAGCTATATCAGAAAACATGATTTCAAGATATTCGGCTGGTACAGGATCATTCTGGGTACTATTGTACTTGTACTCGGATTATTCGGTGTTATAGGTAAATAAAGAGTCTGCGATCATAATCATATTTTGTCGGTAATAATAACAGCCTTTCGACGGAAATCCGAAGAAAGGCTGTTTGGTTCTTTTGAATACGGAAAGATGTCAGGATCGATCCCTGTTACTCATTGGAATATAATCTTCTCTTTCCTTAACACACTTATAAGCCGGTCTGATGATCTTTCCTGCATTTGTGAGCTCTTCGATCCTGTGTGCTGACCAACCTGATATACGAGCGATCGCAAAGAGGGGAGTATAGAGCTCTACAGGGAGATTGAGCATCTTATATACGAAGCCGCTGTAGAAGTCGATATTTGCCGATACGCCCTTATAGATGCGTCTTTCCTTAGTAATAAGTTCTGCTGCTATCTTCTCGATATTGGAGTAAAGACGGAACTCGTTTTCCTTATGCTTCTCCTCAGAAAGCTTCTTGACATAGCCTTTGAATATCTGTGCTCTGGGATCGGAAATGGAGTATACAGCATGTCCCATACCGTATACGACACCCATCTTATCGAATGCTTCCTTATGGAGTATCTTTTCAAGATAAGAAGTGATTTCTTCTTCGTCATCCCAGTCCTTGACATTACGCTTAATGTCGGCAAACATCTCCATTACCTTGATGTTTGCTCCGCCGTGCTTCGGTCCCTTAAGAGAGCTCATAGCGGCCGCGATCGCTGCATAAGTATCTGTTCCTGAACTGGTTACAACATGTGTTGTAAAGGATGAATTATTACCGCCGCCGTGCTCGGCATGAAGCACAAGAGATAAGTCTAGTAATCTGGCTTCCAGGTCGGTGAATTTATTATCCGGCCTGAGCATATAAAGGATATTCTGAGCAGTTGACAGGCCCGGTTGGGGTCTGTGTATAAAGAGGCTGCCCTTATCGTTATAGTACTTCTTGGCACTGTATCCGTATACAGCGAGCATAGGGAAGATAGATATAAGCTCCAGAGACTGCCTTAATACATTCGGTATTGAGATATCGTTGGCATTAGCATCATATGCGTAAAGATTGAGAATACCGCGGGTGATGTTATTCATCAGATCATTACTGGGCTTCTTCATCATGACATCTCTGACAAAATTCTTAGGCAGGATCGTCCTGTAGCCTGCCAGCAGAGACATGAATTCATTGAGCTCATCTTCAGTCGGAAGCTTTCCGAAAAGCAGGAGATAGGATGCTTCTTCAAATCCGTTATATCTGTCTTCGGATGCGAAACCGTTTACTATATCCTTAACATTGATACCGCGATAGTAAAGTTCACCGTCACAGGGGATTACCTCGCCGTTAACTGTCTTGGACGATACGATCTCGGATATCTCGGTGAGACCTGTAAGCACACCCTTACCATTGATGTCTCGAAGACCTCTCTTAACATCGTATCTAGTGTATAATTCCGGATCTATCCTGTTGGCAGTGCAGAGCTTGGCAAGATTGTCGATCTCGGGAGTAACCTTTGAAAACCTGTTGGTGTTTGGCATATCTTGTATCTCCTTATTCGTGTTGAGTTTCGATTAAGGATTATACCATAAAAAACACTCTGAATAAAGAAATACAGTACTTTCAGGGGGCTATGATGTTTTCGTATCCGTCTCTGTATTCAGGTATATCTGTTATATTGCGTTTCCATCATAAGAGGTATGATCAGATAAGGAAACCGCCGTTTACGCCGATTATCTGACCTGTTATAAATGAAGACTCTTCAGACGTCAGGTAGGCGATAGTATTTGCTATCTCATCGGGCTTACCTATCCTTCCGAGCGGAGTCTCATCCGCAAGATCATCTTTATCTTCCTGGGAGTATTCATTCATCATGTCAGTATCAACTACACCCGGTGATACCGCGTTAACTCTTATGCCTGACGGGCCCAGTTCCTTGGCAAGAGATTTGATATAGGCATCGATCGCACCTTTGCTGGCAGAGTAGAGTGATTCACAGGAAGCACCTGTCTGTCCCCACATCGAAGAAACTGCCGTGATAGTACCCTTTTGCTTACGTATCATGTCAGGGAGGATCTCATGAGTCAGATAAAAGAGTCCTCCGAAATTCGTATCTAATATCTTGTGGTAGGAATAAGAGTCAAAATCCGTTACAAGTCCTGTAAGAGAAATACCTGAGCAGTAGATTAGAGCATCGATATCACCGAATACTGAATGTGCCTCGGATACGGCTCTTCTGACTTCGTCCGGGTCTGATACATCACATTTGATCGCGTTTAAGGATGATGAGCTTTCGACATGCGTATTATTGTAGATAACGCTCAGCTTATGATCGGTATTACGGTAATGTCTTACACATGCGGCGCCTATTCCGCGTGAACCTCCTGCGATCAGTATGTGCATTGTTGATACCTCATTTCGAATTTGGTATAAGAATAAATTAGTTGTTTAGTTTATGCAACAATATTACAATAGACGATAGACTACAGACAGGTGATAAGAATAATGGATAAAGACGATAAGATCATTAGTAACAGTCAGGAAGACGCAGATTTTCAGAAGGCATTGGAGGCTCTTGAGAATTCCAAGACCGTGAAGATCAAGGATAAGAAATCAAAGGAAGACAGCTTTATAGCGAAGTTTTCAGCTAAATGCGCTAAGGATAAGATCATTCCGTTGTGTCTGATACTCATGGTGCTCTTTGCTGCAGGAGCGATACTGTATTTTAC
>CACZPC010000297.1 GCA_902782985.1 Oscillospiraceae bacterium | reverse complement strand
AGCTCCTTAACGAGCTGCCATCCGTTGAAAGCATCGAGGAGGTTGATATAACCGGGCTTGCCGTTAAGGACTTCGATGGGAAGCTCCTGACCGTCTGCCATGAAGATCCTCGAGGGCTTCTGATTGGGGTTACAACCGTACTTAAGCTGCATTTCGTTAGACATTTTCTTATACTCCTTAGATCTTTGTATTCTTGTTTACTATCTTAGTATCGGCTTCGCCTGTAGCGATGTCGATAAATCTTACGAAGAGAGATACTTTATTCTCCTCGTTAAGGCTTGTCCAGATCATATTAGTGAACTCTTCGATATCGTTTGTATCGATGCCGATCTTCTCGGGCTCACCCTCGAAGGAAGGAAGAGGATTACCGTCACCCATATATGTGTGGATGAACCTTCCGTCACCTGCAAGAGGATTAGTGTAAGAGAATGTATATCTCTGGCAGGACTCGGGATTACCGTCAGCTGACTTAAGTATAGACATAGCGTAGTTGAAAGTATTGTTCTCAACATGCATGATGCCGGAGATACGAGGTGTGAAATTAGGAGCATCATCCTCGAACTCACGTGTCCTGAGGGACATCTCGAATGTCTGCTGCTTATCCATAAGATCATAGATAGTATCCGTCTGATCTCCGTTAGTAACGATAGTCTTGTTACCGAGTACTCTTACGGGAGAGTAGATGATCAGGTGGGGATCAGTAAGCTTGGAAGGGTCTGCCGCCTCTGTCTTGATGCCGTCCTCGGTAGCCGTAAATACACGATTTCTGGAATTAACGCTTCTTCCCATAATGAAATAAGCCGTTACCGCTTTCTTACCGTCGGGAGTCTTACCGATAACGATTCCTCTTCCGGGATAAGGGTTGTTCTTCAAAAGATCTGAGATATCAAACTTCTGCATATATATTTCCTCCGTTTATTATTCTTTTACGTAAGCGATATTATTCTCGATCGTGACCTTGCCGTCAGCTATAAGCCTGATCGCCTTGGGAAGGATGACCTGTTCACATTCCTTCATGATCCTCTGCTGCAATACTTCAGGAGTATCATCCCACTTAACATCAACTGCTTTCTGAAGGATGATCGGGCCTTCGTCATAGCACTCGTTAACGAAATGCACTGTAGCTCCACTTACCTTTACACCTCTTGCAAGAGCTGCTATATGGGGCTTGATCCCATACATTCCCTCACCGCAGAAGGAAGGGATCAAAGCAGGATGGATATTGATTATCCTGTTGGAATAAGCATGTACTACCATGGTACCGAGAAGTGACAGGTATCCGGCGAGAACTATCATCTCCGCACCTGAGGACTGTACTGCATCAAGGACAGCCTCATCCCATACGTCACGTCCGCTGAAATCCTTAAGAGATAAGACCTTGGCGGGAATATTATTCTCTGCGGCTCTTGTAAGTGCGTAAGCATCCTTATTGGATGATACGACAAGTGAGATCTCGATATCTCCCAGATATCCGCTCTTTATATTATCGATTATTGCCTGAAGGTTTGTACCGCCTCCGGAGACAAATACTGCTATCTTCATTTCTTATTATTTCCTCCGAACGTCAATTATACTTCACATTATGTACGCTGTCGGAAGGATCCTCTTCCTCGCCTGCCACATAATTACCGTCGAAACAGGCGGAGCATGTACCGCAGTGGATTCCCTCGAGAGACTTCCGAAGAGAATCAAGACTGATATATCCGAGTGAATCGGCACCGATCATGTCCCTGATCTGCTCTACGCTCATTCTCTTTGCAGGAAGATCCGTACCCTTAGAAGCATTTACGCCGTAGCAGCAGGGATACTTAACTTCGGGAGAAGCAAGTCTTACATGAACTTCCTTGGCTCCGTTATCCTTAAGGAATCTGATGATGTGCTTAGTCGTAGTACCTCTTACGAGCGAGTCATCTACGATCGCGATCCTCTTACCTGCTACCGCAGTCTTAAGAACAGCAAACTTCATTCTTACTGCAAGCTCTCTTTGTTCCTGAGTACTCTTGATAAATGTTCTTCCGACATATCTGTTCTTAAGAAGTCCCATTCCGTAAGGAACACCAAGGCCGTCGGCAAATCCGAGGGCAGCAGCATTTCCGGAGTCGGGAGCACCGATTACAAGGTCACACTCGCAGGGATGTTCCTTGGCAAGAGCCTGACCTGCTCTGTATCTGGAATCAAAGATCGAAGTATTATCGATAACGGAGTCGGGACGGGCAACATATACATATTCGAAGATACATACCTTACCGTCTTTAACTCTGTCCTCACTGCTCTTATCTTCCTGATAGAAAAGCGACTTGACTTCATTCTTGGAAATCGACACGATCTCACCGGGCTCAAGATCTCTTACGAATTCGGCACCGAGTGCATCGAAAGCGCAATTCTCAGAGGAAAGCATCCAGTTATCACCCTTCTTGCCGAGTGCAAGAGGTCTCATACCATGAGGATCCCTTACACCAATGAGCTTATCCTCGGTCATGATAACAAGAGCATATACACCCTTAAGATCCTTCATCGTGCGAAGAAGTGCCTCCTCACATGTATCGGTGACGATCCTGTTTCTTGAGAAAAGCGAAAGGATGACCTCGGAATCATTATT
>CACZPC010000296.1 GCA_902782985.1 Oscillospiraceae bacterium | reverse complement strand
TACTGATCCCGAACTCCTCGATCATCTCGGATACGACGCTGATGATCGTATCTTCTACATTCTGTTCGGAATCTCCGTCAGCTTTTGTCTTCTTCTTTAAGCGATATACGATCTCTTTCTTCATATTGAAGATCGCACCTAAGATCTTGGTGCCGCCGATATCAAGACAGATATAGTAAGACTGTGCCATGGTTGCCTCCCCCCGATCAAATGATCAAGCTTAATTATCAGCCTGCTTCGAGGCCGTCAACATCCTTGCTGTCAACATTATCCTTTCCGGAATTCTTCTTCTTTGACTTATAGATCAATGTAGGAGCCTTGCCTTCTGTAATGCAGGCTTCATCGATCACGACCTTGGTAACATCCTTCTGTGAAGGAACGTTATACATAACGTCACGCATGACAAGTTCGATAATGGCACGAAGTCCTCTGGCTCCGGTCTTCTGCTCGATTGCCTTACGTGCGATAGCACGAATAGATTCTTCCGTAAACTCAAGATCGACATCATCAAGCTTAAGCATCTTCTTATACTGCTTGGTAATGGCATTCTTTGGCTGAGTAAGAACATTGACAAGAGCATCCTCATCAAGCTTATCAAGTGCTACCGCAACAGGTATACGACCGATGAACTCGGGGATAAGGCCGAATTTCATAAGATCCATCGGAGTTACACTGTGATAATAAAGGCCGCTGTGGAGGTCCTTCTTGGACTGAATATCGGCATTAAATCCGAATTTCTTATCGGCAAGTCTGTCAGCTATTATCTCATCGAGGCCGTCAAATGCACCACCGCAGATGAAGAGGATATTTGTCGTATCGATCTTGATGCAATCCTCATTGGGATGCTTTCTGCCGCCCTTGGGAGGTACGCTTGCTACAGTACCCTCAAGGATCTTGAGTAGTGCCTGCTGAACACCCTCACCGCTGACATCACGAGTGATGGATACACTCTCGCTCTTCTTAGTGATCTTATCGATCTCATCTATATAGATGATACCTGTCTGAGCACGCTCTATATCATAATCAGCTGCCATAATGAGCTTTAAGAGTATATTCTCTACATCCTCACCTACATAACCTGCTTCAGTCAGTGAAGTAGCATCTGCAACCGCGAAAGGCACATCGAGGATCCTGGCAAGAGTCTGTGCGAGCAGCGTCTTACCTGAACCTGTAGGACCGAGAAGCAGGATATTACTCTTAGCTACCTCTGTATCATCCTCAGACATTGTATTAAATGCACGCTTATAGTGATTATATACTGCTACGGCAAGGGTGATCTTGGCATCATCCTGACCGATTACATACTGATCGAGCTTAGCCCTGATGTCATGAGGCGTAATTATCTTCTTAGGACGGGTGGAACTCAGCCTCTTCTGCTTCTGTATCTTCTCTTCTTCGGCAATAATACCGTAAGCTGTACGGATACAATCTATACATATATAACAATTAACACCCGAGAAAAGTCTCGGGACATCATATTCGGATTTACCGCAGAATGAGCAACTTAAGATCTCATTTCTGTCACCGCCGCCATATCTCATATTTGCCATTATTAATTATGCTCCTTTAGCGCTTCTACTACGTTAGCGATTTCATTATATCAATATATCAGAGACGATGACTCTGTTTTGTATAAAAATCATGTAACATTTTTTATACAAATACCGACAAAAAGGAGTCGGAACAGATCCGACTCCTTCATGTAAGTCAATTTGAAATTAAGATCAAGCCTGCTCAGCTGCTTCGTCATCCTTCTTTGTGGACTTCTTAGCTGTAGTCTTCTTTGCAGTAGTCTTCTTAGCGGGCTTTTCTTCAGCGTCCTTCTTATCGGACTCCTTCTTCTCAGCTGTCTTCTTAGTTGTAGTCTTCTTTGCAGCTGTCTTCTTGGCAGGCTTCTCTTCCTTAGCATCATCTGCCTTGGGCTCTGTCTTTACTGCCTTATCTGCAAGATACTCAACTGTCTTTCTGCTGATGATATTCTCCTTGATATAAGGATTGTCCTCACCGAGAGCCTTAGCGATGTCGGCCTTATCCATATTGTAAGCCTTAGCCATCTGCTCTACTTCCTTATCGTACTCCTCAGCTGTAGCTTCCATCTTGATAGCCTTGGAAACAGCCTCGATAACAAGGTTATTCTTAACTCTGATTTCAGCCATGGGACGGAGACTCTCCTTGAACTGCTCCATATCCTGACCGATATACTGGAGATACATATCAAGCTGAAGTCCCTGCTGGCTCATTCTGGAAGCCTGCTCCTGAGCAAGATTCTCAAGCTCGTTATCTACCATAGCCTTGGGGATATCAACCTCTGTATTATCAGCAACTACCTTAAGAGTCTCATTGATGAATACATTCTTGGCATCCTTCTCTGCAGCCTCTTCCTGGTTCTTTCTGATATCAGCCTTGAGCTCATCAAGTGTATCGAACTCGGAAACATCCTTTACGAACTCATCATCAAGCTCGGGAAGGATCTCTGCCTTGATGTTGTGGATCTTAACTGTAAATGTAGCATCGGCGCCCTTGAGCTCCTCAGCGTGATACTCCTCGGGGAACTTTACCTCGATAGAGAACTCCTCGCCTACCTTATGACCAACGACCTGATCCTCGAAGCCGGGGATGAAAGAACCGGAACCGAGCTTCAAGCTGTAGCTCTCGCCCTTACCGCCTTCAAATGCAACGCCGTCCTTGAATCCTTCATAATCGATAACGACTGTATCACCGTTCTGAGCTGCACGATCCTCAACATTCTCAAGAGTAGCATTCCTCTTTCTCATGCGCTCGATCTCTGCATCTACAGTCTCATCTGTTACTTCACGCTTAGCATAAGGAACCTCAACGCCCTCATACTTGCCGAGCTTAACCTCGGGCTTAACAGTAACTGTAAGAGTGTACTTAAGACCATTCTCGCCGATCTCCTGAACATCAAGCTCGGGACGGGATACAACCTCAAGGTTGTTCTCCTTTACTGCCTGAGCATATGCGGGATTAACGATCTCATCAATGGCGTCCTCGTAAAGGATACCCTCACCGTAATACTTAACTACAAGCTGATAAGGAACCTTTCCCTTACGGAATCCGGGAACCTGAAATCTCTTCTTATTCTTGTTATAAGACTTCTGAAGTGCAGCAGCAAACTCTTCTCTTGATGCCTCAAGCGCGATCTGCACCTGACTGTTCTCTTTCTTCTCAATGGTAGCCATTATCTGTTGTCTCCTATCTTAAAATAAATTAAATTCAACCGAATTTGGATTTTAGCACACCAACGCCGTGCTTTGCAAATTTTTATCTGACTGTGACCTGTACTCCTGAAAGAATATCAAACACCTCCGCTCCGAGTTTGGGGTCAAAGGAAGCCGTCAGTGCTTTATCGACGATTATCTCTGCTTCAGGTGCGGCGGCCTTGGCGATGATAGCATTTGATACGACGCAGATATTGGATACAAGTCCGCAAAGCTCTATTGCCGAGTATTCTGAAGCGTGCTCATTGATGTAACAGGCAAGCTCAAGGCTTCCGAAAGTAGGCTTTAAGAAAGACTTCTTATCCTTCAGTGCATCAGCCAGAGCGGGAACGAGCTTATGGCCTTCACTGCCCTTGATACAATGAGGTACAGGAAGATTCTTTCCCTCCTGAGTATCCATATATCCGTCGAAATGCGTGTCGAGAGTATATACGATCTCATCTTTGTTACTCTCATACTCAGCTATCTTCTCAAGGATTCCGGGAATGATCTTATCGGCACCGTCAAATCCGAGAGCACCGTCTACGAAATCATTCTGCATATCAACTACAACAAGAAGTCTTCTCATGTTCATATCTCCTTATGTATAAAAAGAAAGGGTTGCCTCATAAGAGGTAACCCTTCTATCATGGCGCGCCTGGCAGAGATCGAATCCACAACCTTCTGATCCGTAGTCAGACACTCTATCCAGTTGAGCTACAGGCGCATGTTATTCCTTCGATGACTCAAAGGACTACATAATACTATTACACGGCTTGTTGATTGTCAACCACAATTTCATGTAAAATAGCGCACGTATGTCAGGTACTTATACGAGGTTTTTATGAGCAATTACGATCCCGCATCGCAGAAGATCCCTTATGATGGTCTTCTTAATACAAGAGAATTAGGCGGCATGCCGTTGTCTTCCGGTAACATCTTTCCGAAAGGACTATATATCCGTTCGGGTTGTCCCTGTTTCTTTACAGACGAAGGTATAAGACATCTCAGATCGATGGGAGTTAAGACGGTTATCGACCTTCGTTCCACGATAGAGCTTGAGCGTGACGGTAATCCTTATAAGGACGATCCCTCGATCGATTTCTATAACATACCTTTATTCGTAGGCGATCCCGCTGCGGAAACGGATCCTACTATGGAATTTCTGCGTACTCATCGCCTGGGGGACTTCTACATTATCATGTTGAATGAACTCGGAGACCGTGTAGTAAAGATACTCAATATATTAAGGACTCATACTGACGGCATTTGCCTGTTCCATTGTGCTCACGGTAAGGATCGTACGGGCGTTATCGCCGCTATCCTCTATCTCATTGCCGGAGCCTCCCGCGAAGATATTATCCTTAACTATAAAGTATCTTATGACTATGCCAGGGATTTCCTTGATCCGCTTATAGCGAAGAAGCCTGAAGATGTCAAACATACACTTCGTTCCGATGCCGAGAATATGGTCATACTGCTCGATCACCTTGACAGGAATTATAATGGTGATATCTGTAAGTATCTTAGGGATAACGGGATGACGAGCGAGCAGATCAGCGGTCTTAAGGAAAGGATCATTCCTTCTCGATCTTGATCATGGTAATACAGTCGTTCTGATCGAAGCTCAACTCGATCTCATACCTGACCGAAGAATCCCTGAGTTCTATCGTGATATCGCCCTGATTAACTACATCGTTCTCAGTTTCGCTTTCGGAAGATTCCTCACTTCCATCCTGGAACAGGAACGGATAGATCTCCAGAAGTGTCATCTTATCCATACCGACATAGATATCCTGGCCTATGCTGAACGGAAGTCCGTTGACAATACGGATCGATATGAGCTGTCCGCTCCAAGAATCATTATCTACATATTCTTCTGTCTCAAAGATCATGACCATACCGCCGTAACTGATGGACAACAGCCCCGATGACTCATAGTAAAAAGTATATCCCGTGATATCACCGAGCATAGAATATAGCTGTGACGACGTATAGTCCTCACCGCATGTAACTTCAACACCAGTATCCGATCCGCTCACGGTCAGAAGAGAAAGATCAGGTTCGCTGGGAAGGATATCCTCTATATCATATGAATCATCCGAAAGGT
>CACZPC010000295.1 GCA_902782985.1 Oscillospiraceae bacterium | reverse complement strand
GACTATATCATCACGCACTATGAAGCGGTCCATGGTAAGACTGCTTCGTCAACTCACAACTGAACCCGTGCCTTTCGCAACAATTTTTGAGATACCTCCCGTTTTTATGTATAGTGTTACTATCGATAAAAGACGAGGGGTATTTTGAATGGGAAGAAAAGCGGTAGCGGCATTGTCTTCGATAATGGCGCTTCTTATGACAGGCTGTACTGTCGCAGAAAGTATTCCGACGACAAGTGAGACAAGTATACAGGTTCAGGATATATCGGCGATAAGAGCTCAGGACGATTTTTACGGATATATAAATTCGTCATATCTTGTAAGTCTTGATACCGATGATTTTGACGGCTACGGAGGATCTTTCGACGATGTCTCCGCAGTAATAAGCGACAGGCTCGATGATATCATAAGAGAGATCGCTCAGGGCGATCGTGAGAGCTATCTGCCCGGAAGTAATGAGCAGCTTATATATGATCTTTATTATCTGCTTCTTGATGCATCTGCCGGTACAGACGGATCATTTATGAGTGATGAGGATGTTACCTCTTTCGAACAGAAATGTGCTGAGATATTAAACGCAGCTTCGATAGATGAGCTTCTTTACATTACGGGAGATCTTTACAGGGAATATAACGTTGATCCGATATTCACTCCGACTGTCACTCCGGATCTTAATGATTCGGGAAAAAGTGCAGTCGGAATAACTCCGTTTTACAGCCCTGAAGGTACTGAGCTGGAGGTAATCGTACTTGGAGGAAATGATGCGAGTGATACGGCCAGGTCGTTCACTAATGTTCTTATAGACGCCGGCGTGGATTCACAGGAAGCAGAGGAGAGGGGAATAGAAGATACGCTTCTTCTGATGCAGATAGGTTATGCTACTGATTTTGATATTGTAAATATGCTCGAGGAGAATCTGGTAGAAGCTCCTAAGTATATGATTTATCTTACAGAAGATGAGATCGATGATCTGTGTCCCAATGTCGGTCATGAAGGAATATTAGCGACAATGGGGATCGAAGACGATTATGTGGACGGTATTTATATCGTGCTTGAAGACCAGCTTTCCGCAATAGATTCACTTCTTACCGAAGATAATCTTGAGAGTTGGAAAGATATCACGCTTTTAAGTTTTGTTAACAGCATTAAGAGTTTTCTCCCTGAAAGCTACGGCGGATCAAGCATCGCCTATTCCAATGACAGTTATGCGATACGCGAAGTAAAGCGTTATCTCAGCACCGAGCTGAGTGAAGAATATGTCGAGCGATATTATGATGAAGAGACTGTAAGTGCCGTAGAGGATCTGGTCTATGATATTCGTGACGAGTATGCGGAAATGATAGATGACTGCGAATGGATGAGCGATGAAGGCAAAGCTCTTGCTGTTGAGAAGCTCATGAGCATCGAATTCTATATAGGAGCAGATGAACCTCATGTGACAGATCCTTCAGATGCGGATCTTATCGGTGCCTCGTGCTTTGAGACGCGTTTAGCTTTAAATGTCAGATCATATGAGAGGTGGTTATCGGAACTTCGAGGGGAGTACGAGAGTTCAGGATTCGAGGGAATGCTGCCGACTACCGTAAATGCCTGCTACAATCCGATATCTAATTGCGTAGTCATTCCGCTCGGTATCATGGACGCGCCCTTTTACGATAAGGATGCATCTTATTATACGAATCTTGGCGGTATAGGATCGATAATAGGACATGAGATATCTCATGCATTTGATTATCACAGTATGTGGTTTGATATGAATGGAAATTATAACCCCGAATGGATGCCTCAGGAAGACAGGGATGCATTTGAGGAAGTAGCTCTCTCGATATCCGAATATTATTCATCCTATACAGTGCTTACTTACCATAATGTCGACGGGGATCTTACAATAGGAGAGAATATGGCTGATATATCAGGTCTTGAAGTCATATTGAGGATGGCAGGTGATCTCGATGCGAAGAAGGAGATATTCGAGAATTTTGCCGTATGCTTTGCATCGGTATCCACAAGAGATATTGCATTATCTTCGCTGTCAAGTGATTCCCATAGTCCCAATCAGATTAGAGTCAATGCTACTGTTGCTCTCTTTCCGGAATT
>CACZPC010000294.1 GCA_902782985.1 Oscillospiraceae bacterium | reverse complement strand
TACCGCTATGGACTGCATCGATAAGCTTCGCGATACGGCATCTTCTCATGAGCGATGCAGTGTTATCGAAGTAATGGGCAGAAGGGCCGGATATATCGCACTTAATGTAGGTATTGCGACAGGTGCGGAAGTTATCCTTATCCCGGAGGTTCCTTTTGATTTCAATAAGGATGTAGTAAGAGTCATCCTTGACGGCCGTAACAAGGGTAAGAAGCACTATATCGTTATCGTAGCAGAAGGCTGCGGCACGGCCACTGAAATAGCCGCAAAGATCGAAGAGCAGACAGGCATCGAGTCCCGTCCTACGATCCTCGGCCATCTTCAGAGAGGCGGATCACCTACGCTCCGTGACAGGACTACAGCGAGCCTTATGGGCGTTCATGCCATCGATTGCCTTCTTAACAAGAAATATAACAGGATAATAGTAGAGAAGAACGGCGTTATCACCGACGTGGATATAGAAGAAGGTCTGGCGACCACCAAGACGATCCCTCAGATCGAGATCGATAATGCAAAACGTCTCTCATAAACGGAGATAAATGTATAAGTACACAACATTCGAAGAAGAAGCAGAAAGAAAGAAGATCAGGGGCAGGGTATTAAGTGTCCTTGAATTCGATAAAGTTATAAATGAACTTAAAGAGAAGGCGAGGACTCCCTATGGCAGGGACCTCGCCGAAGCTCTTGTACCGACTGTCGATCCGGCAGTAGTACGCGAGAGCCTGAATGATACGGAAGAAGCATTTACCTATATCAATAAATACGGTCCGCTTCCTCTGGGATCGCTGCCCGATATAACGGGGGCATTGTCCTATACCAAGGCAGGCGGGGTGCTGACCATGAGGTCGCTTCTTGATATTGCATGCTTTCTGCGCGGCGTGTCAGGGCTCAAGAAGATAGTATCCGGTGAACATGCCGATATGTACGATACGAATCTCTTTGCATCCGTAAATGCTCTCCTGCCGATCGAAAAGCTCGAGAAGGAGATAAGCTTCGCCATCGTGAGCGAGGATGAGATGAATGATCGTGCCAGCGATACTCTTTATCAGATCCGAAGAGAGAAGAAGGATCTTGCACAGAATATAAGAGTGCTCCTCGACAGAGTGATCAGGAATAATGAAGAGATCTTACAGGAAGCCATTATCACCATGAGAGGTGAGAGATACTGTGTTCCCGTTAAAGCGGAACATAAGAGCAAGCTTCCGGGAATCGTTCATGATACTTCATCTACAGGTCAGACGGTATTCGTAGAGCCTATGGCTGTGGTGGAAGCCAACAACAGGATCCGCGAGCTGGCGGCGATGGAGAAGGCGGAGATAGAGCGTATCCTCGAAGATCTTACTGATATGGTCAAGCGCTCGCGCGGTGATCTGAAAGCTGATATATCGCTTGTATCCTGCATTGATCTGGCCTCTTCCAAAGCCGAACTTGCCATCGGTATGAATGCCGTTAAGCCGGCACTTAATGAAAACGGCAATATAAGGCTTATCAAGGCCAGACATCCGCTTATCGACCCCGACAGAGTCGTTCCGGTCGATATCATCAACGGTATAGATTACAGAACGCTTGTCATTACCGGTCCCAATACGGGCGGTAAGACGGTATCGCTTAAGACTTGCGGCCTCCTGACTCTTATGACGATGGCAGGTCTTATGATACCTGCGGCTACGGGATCCGAAGTGGCAGTATTCGACAGGGTGCTGGCGGATATCGGAGATGAGCAGAGTATCGAGCAGAGCCTGTCTACATTCTCGGCTCATATGTCGAATATCGTATTCATCCTCAAAAATGTCAGGGGCAGATCTCTGGTGCTCCTGGATGAGCTGGGATCAGGTACTGATCCTGCAGAAGGTGCAGCATTAGCAGTGGCCGTGCTGGATGAACTATACGGCAACGGATGCGTAACGATGGCTACGACTCACTATAAAGAGCTCAAGGCCTATGCCATAACTACCGAAGGCGTACAGAATGCCGCATGTGAATTCGATACGGATACTTTATCTCCCACATACAGGCTCAAGATCGGTATGCCCGGTGTAAGTAATGCTTTCGTTATCTCGCGTAAGCTCGGTCTCCCCAAGAGGATAATCGAAGATGCAACTGCGAGATTATCGGAGGAGGAGATGTCTTTCGAGAGGCTGCTTGCCGATGCGGAAGCAAACGGTAAGGAAGCAGCCCGCCTTAAGGAAGAGAACTTAAGGCTGAATGAAGAGCTTCAGGCCAAGGTCAACGAGCTTGAGGCTGAGCGAAAGGCATTAAAGGCATCAAAGACCAGGATACTGAATGATATGCGTGCGGAGCAGAAGGCTCTTCTTGAAGAAAAACAGGAGGAGCTCGACGAAGAGATCAGAAGGATCAAGAAGCGCGCAAGAAGATCTTCCGAAGAAGATGCGGCAGAAGAACTCGACAAGATCAGAAGGAGGCTCAGAGCCGGCGTTAAGGATCTGAGATCCGATGAAGAAGACGATAAGCTCGAGGCAGTATCTCTTCCGGGCGAGGCGCCTAAATCCGTCAAGGAGGGAGAGCAGTATTTCGTTCCCCACCTGAACTTTACCGGTACCGTAACAGCGGCACCGACCGGCAGAAATAAGAAAGTCAGGATCTCATCAGGGATCATGACGTACACGGTAGAGCTCGAACAGCTTCGTATGCCTACGGCCGATCAGAAGGAAAAGCCCAAGAACGACGGCGGTAAGACGAGACGTGACCGCCCTGTAAACTATAAAGCCGATTCGGCAACAAGGATCAGGATGGAAAGATCTCAGACCGTTATGCCTGAGGTGATGCTCCTCGGTAAGACCGTTGCCGAGGCGGAGAGTGCGCTTGATACATATATAGATGATTGTCAGCTTGCGGGAGTGCGTGAGATCAGGATCGTTCACGGTAAGGGAACCGGTGCGTTAAGAAGTGCCGTTGATTCGATGCTTAGAAGTGATCCGAGAGTAAGATCACACAGGCTCGGCACGGTGGGCGAAGGCGATGACGGTGTTACCATAGCCACATTGAATTAATGGCGTTAAAGAGAGGGAGCAGGAATGTTATTTACTGATAAGAGACTTAATATAATCGTCGGTGCATACGGAAGCGGTAAGTCTGAAGTTGCCGTTAACTGTGCGCGTCTCATAAAGCAGGAGAAGAAGGACGGCAAGGTGCTTCTGGCGGATCTTGATATAGTCAATCCTTTTTACAGATCGGCTGATGCAGCGTCCGAGCTTGAACAGCAGGGCGTGAGGGTGATATGTCCTTCTTATGCTAATTCCAATGTGGATGCTCCTGTCCTTACGGGTGAGATGTATGTCATCTTCGATGATCCGGAATACTCCGGTGTCTTTGATATCGGTGGCGAGGATATGGGTGCTAATGTACTCGGCTCGTTAAAGAGCAGACTTGAGACTGCGGATGCCGGATTATATATGGTCGTCAATACTTTAAGGCCGTTTACTTCCGATGTTCAGGGGATAGCGCAGATGGCAAGTGATCTTCAGGAAGCCGCAAGGATGAAGATCGACGGATATATCAACAATACGAATCTTCTTGAACATACGACATTCGAGGAAGTTATGGAAGGAGAAAAGATCGTTGCTGAGGCTGCAAGGCTTACGGGGATCCCTCTTCTTGCGACCACCGTCATGAAGGGCGTTGCTTCACCTGAGCAGAGAGCTTCGCTCATCGCCCCCGAAATAATAGAACTTGAAAGGAAGATACGTTACAACTACTGATGAATATTTATATCTTACTGATCATTCTGGCGGCAGGATTTGTCGCACTTATAAAAGGCGCCGATATCTTCGTGGACGGAAGTTCTTCTCTTGCCAAGAATCTTAAGGTGCCAAGTCTGATCATCGGACTTACCATTGTTGCTCTCGGAACGAGTGCCCCGGAACTTGCCGTAAGCACGTCTGCCGCTATCCAGAAGTCAAATGAGATCGCATTGAGTAACGTATTAGGCTCTAATCTCTTTAATCTTCTGATGGTAGCCGGAATATGCGCCGTGATAAGCCCTCTTCCCGTAGATCGTTCCGTGGTAAGAAGGGATATGCCCTTCTCCGTCATCTGCACGATACTTCTTCTTGCAGCATCATGTGCATCTGTCTTTACCGGAGGCGGCATTCCTTTTGCCGGCGCCGATTTCAGCATCAATGTCGGACTCGTATCCCGCGTCATCGGACTTGCTCTGCTGGTGATATTTGTCGGTTATATCGCTGTCCTTATAAAGTCGGCGGGGAAGAATAAGGAAGACGGAGCCGAAGAAGCTGTGAAGTCTCTTCGAAAGTGTATCTTTCTGATAATCACGGGACTTATCCTGATAATCGCCGGAGGACAGGCTGTCGTATACAGCGCCAAGGCCATAGCAAGGATCGCAGGCATGACCGAGACACTTATAGGACTTACTGTGGTGGCACTCGGAACATCACTTCCCGAACTTGTTACTTCGATAGTCGCTGCACGTAAGGGCGAGACGGAGCTTGCAGTCGGCAATGTCGTCGGTTCCAACATATTTAATCTCCTGCTGATCCTCGGAGTATCGTCTCTTGTAAATCCCGTAGCCGTCAATATGGCTTCGCTTTGTGACATGATAATACTGATCCTTGTATCGGTACTGGTATTA
>CACZPC010000293.1 GCA_902782985.1 Oscillospiraceae bacterium | reverse complement strand
CTGGATATTTTTTATATTCAGATATGTTGTAACCTATGATCATTGAAAAAGCAATACATATCGAACATGTAGGAGTTATAAAGTTGTGAGCGAACAGCAGAAAAAAAGAAACAGTTTAAGGAAGATTGCCTACGCAGGCGTTCTTGCGGCTTTTGTCTTTACGGGAACCGAGCTTCATGTGCCGACTGCCATCGGACATGTTAACCTCGGAGATCTGATAATCCTGGTCAGTGCATATATACTGGGACCTTTCGCATGCATTCCCGCTGCAGCCGGATCGGCTTCGGCGGATCTTATCGCGGGATACGGACAGTACGTGCTTCCGACGTTCCTGATCAAGGGCCTTATGGGAGCCGTAGCAGGCATTATACTCAGGAACGGAACCGACGGTAAGGTATCGCTTGTTAAAAAGCTTTTCGCCGGGATTGCGGCAGAATCGATAATGATAGCGGGATATTTCCTTTTTGAATCACTGCCTTTTATGTATGGCGTTAACGCAGCTTTGGGATCGGTCATTCCTAATCTCATCCAGGCTGTGGCTGCAATAATCGGTGCGATACCGCTCATGTATGTGAAGGCTTTCGAAAAAGTACGATTATAAGGACTTTGATCCCGTTTGCTCATTAATTGTGCAATTATTCAGAAATCTCATACGCGTTATCTGTTATAATTAAAAAAATTAATTTTATATATAACGGAGAACCATCGGTGGACGATTTCGGAAATGATGCTTTCGAACCCGAGAGCGATTTTTTTACTGAGCTTGACAGGCTCTATAATGATATAGCGCAGGCACCTCAAGAGGAGGACGATGCCGACAGTTTGCTCGAAGGCTTAAATCCCGAGCAGAAGAAGGCCGTTATGCATCTTGACGGTCCTCTGCTTATCCTTGCCGGAGCAGGTTCGGGTAAGACTAGGGTCATCACTTATCGTATCGCATACATGATGAAGAAGCATAATGTTGCTCCCGGATCCATCCTGGCGATCACATTCACAAATAAGGCAGCCAACGAGATGAAGGAGCGTATCACCGCGCTTGTCGGCGACCGGTCTCAGTATATCTGGTGCGGCACTTTCCACTCCATCTTTGCAAGGATCTTAAGAAGACATGCGGATCTTATCGGTTACGATAAGACTTTCGTTATCCTCGACAGTGACGATCAGCTTAAGATGGTCAAGCAGGTCATGCAGGAGCTTGATATCTCCGAGAAGATGTATAAGCCCAGGAATTTCCTTTATGAGATATCCAATTCCAAGAACCATATGATAAGTCCCGAGCAGCTTGATCAGCTTGCCGGGAGCGACACTGCAAGACAGCTGAATGCCAAGGTCTATAAGGTCTATAATCAGAAGCTTATAGAGAATAACGCCATGGATTTTGATGATATCCTGGTGAATATGGTCAAGCTCCTCAAGAATAATCCCGATATCCTCGAATTCTATCGGAATAAGTTCAAGTACATCATGGTAGACGAGTATCAGGATACCAATCAGCCTCAGTATAACGCGGTAATGCTCCTTGCCAAGGGACACAGCAATATCTGTGTAGTAGGTGATGATGACCAGTCGATCTATGCATTTCGAGGTGCAGACGTAAGGATGATCCTGAATTTCGAGAAGGATTTTAAGGATGCCGGCGTCATAAAGCTTGAGCAGAATTACCGCTCGACGAAGACTATCCTGGCGGCGGCAAACGAAGTAATTGCCAATAACAAGAGCCGTAAGAGCAAGGCATTGAGGACGGATGGCAATGACGGCGACAAGATCATCGTAATGAATGCCGATACGCAGGCGATAGAGGCATCGTGGACGGCCGATACCATCAAGCACATGGTACAGAGAGGCAAGTTTAAGTATTCCGATATCGCGATACTATACAGGATGAATGCTCTGTCGAGATCAGTGGAGTCCGCCCTGAGGGATAAGGGTATCCCGTTCAGGATCTACGGCGGCATGCGATTCTATGACCGTAAGGAGATCAAGGATATCCT
The DNA here is from genome assembly GCA_902782985.1 of Oscillospiraceae bacterium. Classification (GTDB taxonomy): domain Bacteria; phylum Bacillota; class Clostridia; order Saccharofermentanales; family Saccharofermentanaceae; genus Saccharofermentans. The sequence goes on along the minus strand of CACZPC010000293.1, from coordinate 1,723 downwards.
TGCATACTTAAGGCTCATAAATGACAGCAAGGACGATCTGGCTTTCGACAGGATAATAAATGTTCCGAAGAGAGGAATAGGTGATACCACGGTAGATAAGATCCGTGCGATTGCCGCTACGGAACATACCTCAATGATGGATGTCGCCAGACGTGCTTCGGAATATGAGGAGCTCATGCGTTCGGCCAATAAGCTATACGGTTTCTGTAAGCTTATCGACGGATTTGTGACAACGCTGGAGGAGGATATGTTATCCTTCCCCGATTTTGTCGATCATGTTGAGAGCGAGTCCGGAATAATACAGGAGATAATCGATCAGCGTGAGAGTAAGGGCGAAGTAACAGACAGAGTCGAGAACCTTAAGGAATTGCTTTCTGAAGCAACCGAGTTCGAGAAGAATCACAGGAGCGGCGTAGAGCAGAGCGGAGAAGAGCTTAAGAAAGCCATCGAGGATGATGAATATCTCGAAGAGGAGACAGTCACGGCCGATACTTTAAGAGGCGTATTGTCACTTTATCTGGAGAATGCGGCACTCTATACTCAGGGCGACGGAGATGATGATAATGAGGAATATGTAAAGCTCATGTCTATCCACAGCTCCAAGGGACTTGAGTTCGGTGCGGTATTCCTTATAGGAGTCGAGGACGGTATCTTCCCGAGCTATAAATCCATAGCATCCGCCAAGGATACGGAGGAGGAGAGGCGACTTATGTATGTTGCCATCACAAGGGCGAAGAAGAATCTCTTTATCGTTTTGACGAGGCAGAGGATGCTCTTCGGTCAGACTCAGTGTCTGCCGCCTTCAAGATTCCTTCGTGAGATAGATCCGGCGCACCTTCACAGGATGGGCGGCATGCGTGAAGTACAGAAGCAGCCTGTGGAAGCAGTCAATTCCAAGGCGCGCGAGATGGCAAGAAGAAATATCTCCAGTGCACTCTCATCAGGTGTTACCGGAAAGCATCAGTCGGGCATTGCAGGAAGGAATCCCGCACCTGCTCGAAAGGCAGGTGCCCTTGCTCCTTCTGAGATCATAACGGGAATGAACGTAAGACATGACAGATTCGGAAGCGGTATCGTACTCAAGGTGGAGCCCGTGGCCGGAGATGCCCTTGTAACCGTTGATTTTGACGGTATGCGGAAGAATATGCTGGCCGGTACGGCGGGCCTTAAGAAGGGAGACTGATCCTATGTACAGCCTTTTTGATATGTACAGCGATGAATTCGGCGGTATCGAGATAGAACCCCAGCTCATGAAGAATGAGAAGGATATGGAGTTCGTCCGTCTGATCAGGGAAGAGAGAGAAAGAACATATTCCCCTTTTGCCCAGAAGAGCTCACAGTCAAGAGGCCGTCTGAGAGAGGAAGAGCCCTGCATAATAAGAAGTGCTTTCGAGCGCGATATGGGAAGGATCATCTTCTCGCAGTCATTCAGAAGACTGAGACATAAGACACAGGTATTCTTTAATCCCACCAATGATCATATATGTTCAAGGATCGAGCATGTCATCTACGTTAATTACATCTCAACTATCATCGGACGTGCATTAAATCTCAATACAGATCTTATCCAGGCGATCGCCATGGGGCATGATATCGGACATGCGCCTTTCGGACACAGCGGAGAGAGAGCTCTCAATAAGTGCATCAAGAGCATCGATCCCAAGGAGTATTTCGAGCATGAAGTCCACAGCCTTCGTGTCCTTGATGTTCTTGAGGAACACCG
>CACZPC010000292.1 GCA_902782985.1 Oscillospiraceae bacterium | reverse complement strand
GCAGAAAACTTCTCGGTATACTTCTCAAGTGTTCCGTTAAGATAATTGATGAGGAAGCTCTGAAGACCGCTTGCTTCTACTCTTACTCTGGGTATTGCGAGGCTGACCGTAAGATTTACGATCAGTAATGTCTTACAGATCTTCTCAAATAAAACAAGCAACTTGCCCCATAAGGGCATTCGATAGTAGCGAAAGCATATAAAAGGACATGCCAGGAATAAAAGGATAAGGAATACCAGCTGGAGAGTATTGAAATTCCCCAGGATATAAAATGCCTTACCCGTCAGATATCTGTATGAAAATATAAGCGATACAAAGAATCCGTAAAGGACAAAAAGTCCCACATGTCTTCTGTTCTCAAAGTCCGTATCGCTCCAGAGCTTTCCCAAGAAAAGGCCCTCAAAATAATCCACGTTGTTCCTCCTAGCTTAACTGCCTCTTATTATTCTATCACAAATAAGACATCAGTGCAGACGGAAACAGCATTCGGTCGTATCTTCGATTATGGACTTGAGCTTGCCCCAGTCCTTCGGGAAGTTCTTGGTATGACTGCTTACAAGCGAACTGTCATCCTTGAACCTTACATGTATCTTCCACGATGACGGATTAGCCGTAGTCCTGCCGTACTTATCGAGATTACCCGCATTATATCCGATCATCCACTCGATCATGCCTGTCTCGGGAAGCCGGGAGTTGATAAGCTGAAGCTTGGGTGCCGTCAGGGACTTCATGAAATTATTATTCCACATGTAGCCGTCATTCCAGGAAATAAGATTGCGCTCAAAGTCATACCTGACCTTGTAGCCTCCGCCGGAGAAAGAACTGATCTCCACCTCCAGCAAAGCGATATTCTCATACATTTCCTTAATGCTAACGTCCATCCTCGCCTTCGACCCTCTCTTTATTCGATCCGGATCCCGAATACGGATCCCGAAGTGGTACAGATCACCATCATGTCGTTGAATATGACGGGAGATGCCTGGAATTCCACTCCGTTAGATGTCTCCGAGTCTGTACCCGTATTTCTTGATGTCTGAATATAGCTTATCCGCTCTCCGGTCTGCCCGTTGATCAGATGGATCTGTCCGAGACTGTCGGCAACGACGATATAGGCGTTTCCGTCAGCATCATAGCAGTCTACCGGAGAAGAATAGGTATATATATTCATGTCGTAATGCCAGACTTCATTTCCGGTATCACGATTGTATGCAACGATACGGTTACCGCTCAAAAGATCATTGGTGCAGCTGTAGGAGAAGATGATCAGATTGTCGATCTCTCCCTTGCCGATCACGGGATTTCCTACGCATCCGCCTACCTGATCGGTATCGGAAGTCTGTCCGTTGTAAGTATAGCAGGGTTGTGACGTCTGCCAGACTTCGGCTCCCGTTAGAGCATTGATCTTATATGTATAGGCAGCTCCCGAATGTGATCCCTGACCTGCCTGATAATCAACTTCCGTTCCGATATAAAGATACGGGATGCCGTTCTCCTCTGCGAGTACGGGAGAAAGATCCGAATCGTCATCTGTCCTGAATACCCATACCATCTCGAAAGAATTAAGATCGAGACATATGAGATTGGAGTTATTGTCGATAAAGTATCCGTAATTACCGTATACGGCTACGGAGCTCTCCACTCCGAGATATCTTCCCTGCGTATCGTTGAAGATATACTTATATCCCGTACATACCGGATTTACCATAACGGAGGAACTTCCGGTGATATAGTCCGTATTGAGCGAAAATGTGTAGATAATGCCATTCTCACAGGGCCAGATGAGGGTGTCGGTTACAGCATCGATAATGGGAGAAGAGTCAAAAGCTCCCCAGTTCATCCTGTATGCTCCGTCATCCTTACCGTCGTAAAAATACAGCTGAGAACCGTCTATAAGCGAATAGATATACATTCCGAATCCGTCGTCGCCGTTATCGTCGCCCTGACCGAGATAAAGAAGAGGATAACCTCTGGGATCGACGGAGGGTGTTCCCTTGATGGATGCTCCCACATAAAGAGGATCTCTTGTCTGAGAACCGTCATCGAGGTCGAAGAAATAAACGTTGCCGTCAAGGCAGGCACAGATGACCTC
>CACZPC010000291.1 GCA_902782985.1 Oscillospiraceae bacterium | reverse complement strand
TTGGGAGATGTGCCTCGTCCAGTATAATTACATGGATGAAGTTACGCAGGCAGGCAAGAAGGGCGTTCAGGCCGCAGCTGCCAAGGGAATCCCCGTTATGATAATGGAACCCTTAAGAGGAGGAAGACTCGTTAATCTTCTTCCCGAGAAAGCCAAAGAAGCGATAAAGAACGATCCTCACGGCTGGAGTGCGGCAGAGTGGTCCTTCAGATGGCTCTGGGATCAGGAGGAAGTCACCTGTGTACTGTCAGGCATGAACGATATCCCCATGATCGAGGAGAACTGCAAGATCGCCTCCGACGCCAAGGCAGGTTCCTTCGGAGAAGCGGAATTCGAACTTCTCTCCAAGATCAAGGGCTATATCAACGAGAATATCAAAGTAAACTGCAGCGGCTGCAGATATTGTATGCCCTGCCCCAAAGGAGTAGATATTCCGGGTATCTTCTCGTGCTATAACAGGATGTATTCCGATAATAAGACCACCGGTCGAGAGGATTATTTCCACACAATAGCACTTCACAGAGAGCCGTCGGATGCTTCACTTTGTATCGAGTGCGGCAAATGCGAAAAGCACTGCCCCCAGAACATCCCCATAAGAGAGAAGCTCAAGGAAGCCGATAAAGCGCTGAGACCTTTCCCTTTTAATATCGTATTCAAGCTGGCCAGACGGGTCATGGTAGGAAAGAGAAAATAATAAAGATAAAAGCCTTCTTATCCGTAAAGACAAGAAGGCTTTTATGTGTTCGAGATAATTCCCGGCGGGACTTCTGTCAACCTCCGAGTAATACGTACTTAATGAAGAATGCTGCTGCCAATGCGATGATAAATGCGATTGCAAAACCGACTTTCTTGGGTATACCGAGATCTCTCCTGCTCCTGAACTTATAGATCAGTCCCGTAGTATGAAGAGGGATAAGGAGAGTTACTACCAATACAAGCGTATGTAAATACCTTGTGATCGCTACTACAGCTCCGTTGCCTGCCCCTATCTTGGTCGCATCCAGGAACAGGTATATTACAAGCGATACTAAGCCGATAATACTCAGCTTTCTTACTTCCTTTAAGAGGTTTTCCTTTTCCGTTGTAGCGTAATCTGACATGCTCTGTGCTACTGTTTTGATCTCATCGTTCATTTTCTCGTTTTTCCTTTCTCCGTTTATTATCTCAGGAATGCTTACGTCAAACAGTTCTGCTATCTCTACTAATATGCTTATATCCGGCATGTTGTTACCTGTCTCCCAACGAGATACGGTCCTTCCGGATACGCCAAGCTTATCTGCAAGCTGTTCCTGAGTGATCTTCTTTTCCTTACGAAGTTCCTTTAAGAAGCTTCCGATCATTTTCTGATCCATCCGAATTCCTCCTTTCACCGACAGGATATGGAATAATCCGCTTCAGTAACACGACATAAAACGAGAAAAAGCCGTAATTCCGCGATTCGCCAAATTTGTCAGGTGACTTATACGTCTAAACGACAGTTAAGATTGTAGCATATCGGCGATATGGCTCGATCTTATCCGCACAGCAAAGATGCCGCCTCACATACACGAGACGGCATCCTTATATCATTAAAACTATTATCAGATCTCGAACTTATACTCCGTTACAGACCTGAATTCCTCGCCTGCCTTAACAAGAGGATACTTGAAGTCAGGATTATTAACGCCCTCGTTCAGACAATTAGGGAAGAACTGCGTCTCGAGCGCTACTCCCGAGAAGCTTCCGTATGTACAGCCGCCCTTGCCGCCTATCTGCGGAATGAACTTGCCTGTATATACCTGAAGACCGGGAAGATCGGAGCTGACCGTCATCTTGATCCCCGAAGCGGGAGAATATACATATGCCGCCTCTCCGAAGGAATCATTATCCTTACGGCGGAAGTTGTGATCGATTGGCTCGGAATCGGAATTAAATTCCTTCTCCTTGCTGTAATCATAGATCGAACCCTCGATCGGCACAAACTCGCCGGTCGGGATCTGACCTGCATCTACTTCGGTATATGAATCGGCATTGAAGAAGAACTTCGAACCGAAGATCGTGCCTGAGTCATGACCGTTAAGATTAAAGTAGCTGTGGTTAGTCGGATTAAATACCGTATCTCTGTCAGTCTTGAGTGTATATATGATACGAAGGATACTTCCGTCGATCTCATACCTGACACCGATATCCCTGTTGCCGGGGAATCCGTCATCCATATCCTCTACACGATGGCTGAGCGAAAGTGATGTCTCATCTGCGACAGAGGTCTCGAACTTCGTCTTATGAAGTCCCCTCTCTCTGCTGGTGTGAAGATTATTGATACCCTCATCAACATCCTCTTCCATCTCATATGTAAAACCATTGAGCGTAAAGCGCGCCTTGGCAGTACGATTGGCGATAGGGCCTACCACCGCTCCGAAGAAAGCGGGATTAGTCTTATATTCCTCGACAGAATCAAAACCGAGTACCACATCTCTGTCCTTGCCGTCACTGCCGGTAACGACCAGTTTCATTATTGCCGCACCGTAATCACTTATCTGAGCTTCCTTGATATTTCCGTTACCTTTAAGTGTAAATACTTTTGCCATATTGCTTTATATCCTCTTGAAATTATTATTTCAGATCTTAATGATCTTGCTGCTCCTGCCTGTCAGAGCTTCCGTCCTCTTATCAGGCTGACCGAATCCGACAAAGATCTCGGAAGAAGTGCATCTTACGGCCCTGATACCCTCATCATCCACTGTTGTAAATGACTTGGCCGGAACCGTGATGTCAAACTTCACGCTCTTGCCTGCAGGTACTGATATCCTGTCGAAAGCCGCAAGGTGAGGATGAAGTGTCTCATCGGGATCATCATTCTTCACATATACCTGCAATACCTCGTCGCCGTCGACGGAAGAATTATTCTTAGCTTCACATGTGATCTTGATGCCCTCGGCAGACGCAGCCGCAAGGTCCTTGCTCTCGGCCTGAACCGATACAAGTTCGATATCGCTGTACGAAAG
>CACZPC010000290.1 GCA_902782985.1 Oscillospiraceae bacterium | reverse complement strand
TCGGTGATTTCAGGACAATAAATTCATATCCCGTTTATCGGGCATTCATATTTTTTCTCTAAACTGAAAGTATAGAAAGATCGATCAGAAGGCGAGGTGAACGTTATGAAATATAAGTATGATCTTCCGATCCCGTATATAACCATACCGGCTCCTACAGACCTGCTCGGGGTCTCCTCTTCACGTATGATCGTTCCATACGACGGATCGATATCCCAAGAGCATATGGATCCTGTCCCGTTAAGGGATCTTCTTGATTCCGAGAGGTTCACACGTTCACCCAGGACCTGTGTGGCATTGGGTATGAATTCCGGTCATGATCCGTTGCTTTTCGACATTGCTCAGCACAGACATCTCTTTATCACCGGAAGTGATAACGGTGAGATCACGGATACGTTCAATGCAGTCATCTGCAGCATATTATGCAAAGCTTATCCGTACGATATAAGGATGATAATCGCTGATCCGGTCTGTAATTTCGCCCGCCACTTTAACGGTATCCCTCATCTTCTTATGCCGGTAATATCCAATCCCGTTCAGACAAGAGCCGCGATCCGATGGCTATCGTCTGAGATCGAGAGAAGAAGCGAATACCTCAGCAAGCATTCAACCAAGTCCATAGACAGCTTAAGGCTCACCCGGAACGCGCTTCCGCATATCGTACTTTTTATCAACGATATCGGCGATCTTACGGCTTCCGTTACGGATGAGTGCCTGGTCCATCTTGACGAGATCATCTCAAACGGTCCGCGCTTCGGAATACATCTCATTGCGGCATCGCGGATCGATCTGAGATCGGGGCTTTTCCGTGAGTTGAACGATAAGATCAGTCACAAGATTATATTCAGACTTAAAAACAAAGAACAGAGCATAAAGACCATATGCCGTGAAGGCGCACAGTCGCTGTCAGGTAATGGTGAGATGTACTTCTATGACAGTACGACAAATATCTGCGTGAAGAGCATCTGCCCCACGGTCACGGCCGATGAGATGACCGAACTCGTATCCTATTTCAGGAACAGAGACAATCTCTATACCATAGGTGAGCAGCCGATAGAAGCGGCTACCCTCTTTGAACATGCAGTGGAGATCATACTTAAGTCCGGCAAGGCGAGCATAGCCGTTCTGCAGCGAACGCTCGGTCTTGATTATTCGGATGCGGTCGTACTGATATACAGGATGGAACAGGAAAATATCATCGAACCGGTCGGAGGCAGCGACTCAGGTAAAGTGATCATTTCGAGAGCGCAATGGGAAAAGATGAAAAGATAGTATTATTCCATGCCTGTCACCGACAAGCAAAAGCCCGGACACATTACGATGCCCGGGCCTGATCTTTTGCACCTGATACGATAATTATCAGTCTTCGCCGGTCTCCTTTATGGCCTTTGCATGTTCAGCCTGGATCGCGGGATCGTAGGATACCATGGGTTCGATATCCTTTCCCTTGATGCGGCGGTCCACATAGTTGGATGTAAGCTTAACTACTACGGGACTCATAGCTATGACACCGACAAGATTGGGCATCATCATAAAGCCGTTAAATGTATCCGAGATATCCCATGCAAGAGAAGATGTCATGAGTGAACCTGAGAGGATCATAAGTACGAAGATGACCTTATATATACGTGTGATGCTCTTCGCCCTGCTGCCTGCAAGATACTCAACAGCCTTGGAACCGTAGTGCGACCAGCCGAGGATAGTCGTAAATGCAAATACCAGTATTGCAAGAGCGATAAAGATCCTTCCAAACTCGAATCTGCCATACTTAAAGAGCGTATTAAATGCTTCAGCTACCAGTGTAGCATCTGATGAAGTATCCGTTGCTCCTGTCTTAAGATCGATAACACCGGATGTAAGTATCGTAAGTGCAGTCATGGAGCAGACAATCATAGTGTCGGCAAATACTTCGAAGATTCCCCACAGGCCCTGCTTTACAGGCTCCTTGACATTGGAATTACTGTGGACCATAACTGACGAACCAAGACCGGCCTCGTTAGAGAAGACACCTCTCTTACAGCCCTGCGTGATTATCGTCTTAAATGCAACACCCGTGGCACCGCCCCATGCCGCCTGCTTCGAGAAAGCCATGGAAAAGATAGCGCCGAATGCGGGAATGATGCCCTTGAAATTAGCAACTATTATGATCACCGATCCGAGCACGAAAAGCACGACCATAAACGGAACGACCTTCTCGGCTACCCCTGCGATCCTCTGAAGTCCTCCCAGGACAACGAAGCCTACAAGCACCATAAGAACGAGACCTACGACCAGCATATAGAGCGTAACATCGGATTCTCCGGAAGAATAGAGGATCCTGGACGACAAAGGCTTGATATCAAAGGCAGAGGTAAAATTGATTACTATCTTATTTACCTGTCCCATATTACCGATACCGAAGGAGGCCATCATCGCGCAGATCGCGAAAAGGATCGCCAGGACTCTTCCGACACCCTTCATGTGAGGATAATTGCCGAGTCCGTCCTGAAGATAATACATGGCACCGCCCGACCATTCACCTTCATGATTCTTACGTCTGTAATAGATACCGAGGATATTCTCGGAATAGTTGGTCATCATACCGAAGAAAGCGGCAACCCACATCCAGAATACGGCACCGGGACCGCCGGTCATGATAGCAGCCGAAACACCGGCAATGTTACCTACGCCGACAGTAGCCGCGAGAGCGGTACAGAGCGCCTGAAACTGAGAGATCGAAGCTCTGTCATTAGTATGAGATATGACTTTAGTATCAAAAAGGCTTCCGATCGTCTTCTGCCACCAGTGTCTGCAGTGAGTCACCTGAAAGAATTTAGTCAACAGGGTCATCAATATACCGGTACCGATAAGAAGGATGATACCGACCTTGACCCAGACAAACTCGTTTATAACATCGTTAAAACGTGCGAGTGTATCGAGGTATGAATCCATAACGCCTCTCCTGAACAAATTTATACATACTCATTCTATACTTTAATGCTTTTCAATAATATGCTTTTAAATTTCTTTTAGGTGTCAAATATAGTACAATAAACAGGATTATACAGTATCCGCTAAGGAGATGGAAAATGCCTCCGATCCAACAGAATCGCATATCATCATCGACGAGATTGTTTATCATTGCCGTTATAGCTTTATTATTCTGTCCGTTCTTCAATATGTCCATGATCGGCAACGGATACATCGGCGATACTATGATACAGCTCAGGATCGGACTGGATATGATCTCTCAGAAGAGAATGATCCTGAATGATATATACAGCTGGCATGAAGGTCTTAACTGGGCGCCGCATGAGGAGGCATGGTATTTTCTTGTCGGCCTGTTTTATAAGATCGGCGGAATAGCAGGAGTAATAATCCTTACGGCAATTTTTAATTACACCATGGCCGCGATCATCTTTAAGAGGAATATACCCGCTGTCGATCCTTACATAATGGTACTTACGGCTGCTCTTGCCAGATGTTATTCATTTCCCAACTATAATGCCAGACCCCATCTTGTGTCTCAGCTGATATTTGTCGTATTTCTTTATGTAATGCTCGATGATAAGATAAGCATTTTGAAAAAATGCATCGTCTTCTCAGTCAGCGCTTTTCTCATGTCCTGGTTCCACGGCGGCATGATCCCGTTATTTTTTGTTGCTTATGGCGTATTCATTGCAATTGAACTCCTCTTCAGGCAGTTCAAGAATGCCGGGAAGTATCTTATCGGCCTTGTCTGCGGAACAGTCACTTCGATCATCAATCCCATCGGGATCGGAGTATGGACATATGCTTTCATGCAATCCCAGGGAAAGGATGTCTGGAAATACAACATGGAATGGCAGCCCAAGACCTTCTCGATCCTTGAGATCTCGGGATTGCTTCTCATCTTCGTCGGCTTTGCCGTAGACGAAAGGCTTCGCAAGTTTGATAAGAAAGTCATTACCAAACTCTGCTTTTACTGCATGTTCATAATAATCTCCTGCAAGTATTGCCGCTTTATGAACTTCACTGCACTTATTATCATGATGTTCTGCGGCGAGGAGCTCCAGATCCTGCTCAGCTGGATAAATGATAATGTCTTTAAGATCGACACCAAAAAGCTTAAGTTCGGAGACGTCTCCAACTATATCCTTACTGCTTTCTGCCTGTTATTCATGTTATTTACTACGGTAACCTCGTGGATAACATATTTCCCTACCAATACCGTCTCCGATATTTCAGCTCTGGCTGCCTATGATGAGGGCATCATCCCGGTAGTAAAGCAGAATGGCTTTAAAAGGATCTACAACTCGTTTAATTCGGGAACCTGGCTTGCTTTCTATCAGATCCCCGTACATATCGACAACAGGACGGATCTTTATCTCGAACAATTCTCGGGCAAGGATTATATCAGCGGTAAGATGCTCATAGCGGATCTGGACGAGATGAATGCATTCGTCGATGAATATCACCCGGATGCTCTGGTATTGGACCTCGAACCCGGCACGACCGATATATATTTTGCCGAGGATCTTTATGACTCCGACAGATATAACGTCATCTATGATAATACCGTAACATCAACACACGATCCGGATCTGAGCTATCGCTGGATGGTCGTGGAAGTCGTCTATCCGTAAGATATCACCCCGTTTCTTACATTTCTGTTAGCCTGCCGTAAGCAAATCCTATGGGACAGTTGTCCTCAGGGCTGTATCATTATGCCATAAAGAACAGAAAACACCGCTAAGGCAGTCGTGATAAGAAAGGGATAATAACATGGAAAACAGGAGAACGGTTTTTGAATTAACGTCAGAAGAGATCAATGAGCTTAAGGAATATCTTCTTTTCCTTGATGAAGAAGAATTCTATGAAGACATCGACGAGATATCAGATAACGATATCTTCGAAAGGTTTGCAGGACATACTTTCACATACGGCGATTTCACCTGTAACAGGGTCTGCAGAAATTTAGCAGCTTAATATATGAACAACTCGTACTTTTACATAACCCCTCACGTGAAAAGACCTCCGACTTGTGATCGGAGGTCTTTACTGTGTCTGATAGTATTTTCTCTTAAAGATTACTTGATCTCGGCGTGGAAATCCTGAAGAGCCTTAACTCCGAGGTGAGTATTGTTCTTCAGAGCCTTGATACCCTCTGCAGAAGCCTTAGCTGCTGCCATAGTAGTCATATAAGGGATCCTGTGCTTGATAGCTTCCTGGCGGATGTAGCTGTCATTATGAACACTTGTCTTACCTGCAGGTGTGTTGATGATCAGGCTGATCTCGCCGTTAGCGATAAGATCTGTGATATTAGGTCTTCCCTCGTAGAGCTTCTTGACCTTAGTAGCGGGGATACCGTCAGCTGTGATCATGTCATAGGTTCCGCCTGTAGCAAGGATCTTAAATCCTACTTCGTTAAATGCTCTTGCAACTTCAAGAAGATCGGACTTATCTCTGTCGCATACGGACATAAGGACTGTTCCCTCAAGAGGAAGCATTGTCTTAGTTGCTTCCTGAGCCTTGAAGTATGCCTCTCCGAAGTTAGGAGAAAGACCAAGTACCTCACCTGTAGATCTCATCTCGGGTCCGAGAACGGGGTCTACCTCCTGGAACATGTTGAAGGGGAAGACTGCTTCCTTGACACCGTAGTGATTGATGACCTTATCGTGAAGTTCAGGTACAGGAGACTTCCTGCCTGTAAGCTCGGAAGTCATGATCTCTGTTGCGATCTTGACCATGTTGATAGCGCAGACCTTGGATACCAAGGGTACTGTTCTACTTGCCCTGGGGTTAGCCTCAAGTACATATACAACATCGTCCTCGATAGCGTACTGCATGTTCATAAGGCCGCATACACCCATCTCGATAGCGATCTTCTTTGTATATTCCTTGATAGTAGCAACCTGCTTCTCTGTAAGGTTCTTGGAAGGAAGGATACAAGCGGAGTCACCGGAGTGAACACCTGCAAGCTCGATATGCTCCATTACTGCAGGTACGAAGCAGTTAGTACCGTCGGAGATAGCATCTGCCTCACACTCTGTAGCGTGA
>CACZPC010000289.1 GCA_902782985.1 Oscillospiraceae bacterium | reverse complement strand
TCATCCGCTTTTGCCGCCAATAACTTTGCAGGCAAGGCAGCATCATTGATCGATCCTTCCGGGACAAAGTCCTGGGCGGAGCCTTTGTGTACCGTGCTGATCACAGTGATACTCTCCTATTTCTCCCTGGTATTAGGTGAGCTTGTCCCGAAGAGAGTGGCTCAGACCTATCCCGAGAAGTGGTCCTTTACGGCAGCGAGGATAGTACGTTTCTTCGGCATTATTGCCAATCCTTTCGTTAAGTTCCTTACTTTCTCTACGAATACGATCCTTCGCATGTTCAAGATCGATCCCGACGATAACGATAAGGAAGTTACCGAGGAAGAGATCAGGATGATGGTGGACGTCGGTTCCGAGAGCGGTAATATCGAGGACGCCGAGAAGGAGATGATCGAGAACGTCTTCGAGTTCAATGACAAGGAAGTCTCCGAGATCATGACTCACAGGAAGAAGATCGTCTCTCTTCCCATAGATGCGCCTTTCGACGAGGTCATGAAGATCGCCAAGAATGAAAGATATACGCGTATCCCCATCTACAGGGAGACCATAGACGACATAGAGGGTATCCTTCACATCAAGGATCTTCTCGGTGTTACGGAAGAAACATTCAACCTGAATAAGCTTATGAGAGCTCCGCTGTTCGTACACGAGACGCGTAAGATCTCCACTCTCTTTAACGAGATGAAGACATGCGGTATGCAGATGGCCGTTATCCTCGACGAGTACGGCGGAACCATGGGCATCTGTACCATAGAGGACATGATCGAGGAGCTGGTAGGTAATATCACGGATGAATTCGATGATGAAGAACAGGAGCTCATCAAGCTCAGCAACGGTGACTATATCGTTGCCGGCGACATGACCTTATCGGATCTTGAGGACATCCTGGATATGGAACTCGACGACGAGGAATATGACACTATAGCAGGTCTTGTGATCCAGCTTCTTGATCGAGTCCCGGAGGAGCGCGAAAAGCCTGTCGTCACATATAAGAATCTGTCGATCAAGGTGCTTCATGTACAGGAGAGATGGATATCCAAAGTGCTCATACATGTAATGCCGAAGCCCGAGGATGACGAAGATGACGGGGACAGGAAAGACAAGAAAGAAAAAGATGACGAATAAGTATGACGCCGTCCTGTATGATCTTGACGGCACGCTTATAGATTCCGTACCGGTGATCGTAGAAAGCGCGGTCCTTGCATACGAAAGGGTATTCGGTCACTGCGACAGGACCGGGGACGATATCAGATCCTATATAGGCAGACCTTTGAGGGAGATGTTCATCGCTCACGGAGATAAGACTGCCGATAAGCTGACAGAAGCATATCTTGATATCAACATGAAGATGCTCAGAGACGATAAAGTAAATCTGTTTCCTGATGTTAAGGAGGATCTTCTGTATCTGAAGTCCCTTGGGATAAAGCAGGGGATAATGACTTCCAAGAAGCGTGACAGCGTATCCATAACACTCGGACTTAAGGGGATGGATGAGATCTTTGATACTGTCATATGCTTTGATGATACAAGTGAGCATAAGCCGTCTCCGGAGCCTCTGATCAGGGCGGCCCGTGACCTCGGAGTCATCGATATGAGCAGAGTCCTGTATGTGGGGGATGCGATACCTGATGCGGAGTGTGCACGTAATGCCGGATCGGGTTTTGCGCTCGTATCGTGGAGCGAGATGGATACCGAAAGCATAACGGGGATCACGCAAACGATAAGAATAGGGCGCATCAGGGACATTTCTTGCATTATTACAGAGTGCGAATTATAATATACTGTGCTTTTGGGCACGACAGAGAATTAAGGCAGGTAAGATAAATGGCTAAGTCCGCTAAGTCAGATAAGGTTAATCAGAGCATCAAGGCTTCCAAAAGAAGCAAAGCATTGATGTCTATCGTAGTAGTAGTTCTTATCCTTTGCATCCTCGGTTTCTTTATTTACATCTCGGGTGTTCTTCCCAGATTTGCTACCGGAACCAAGATCTTGAGAACGGATGCTAACGGCACACAACAGACTATTGCGAATATTTCGGTCGTTGAGACTAATTATCATTTCTATAATATCCTCAACCAGTATTATCAGTACGGTTATCTCAACAGTACTATCGATCTTCAGGATGTAGCCGATCCCACGACAGGAAAGACATATTATCAGATGATTCTCGATCAGGCTGCTGCCGAGATCATGAATATCGTTATCCTCAATGAGCAGGCTGAGGCAGCAGGTTTTACACAGTATTCCGGTGCTTCCAGAATGGCACAGCTTCAGCTTGACGGCTTAAGAGATACGGCAGAACTTCGCGGATACGGTTCGGTTGACCGTTATCTTCAGGCTATGTACGGTGCGGGAATGACTTCCAGAGCATATCTCGAGTGTGTTGAGAGAGAGCTTCTTGCAAAGGAGTTCCAGCAGTATGTAAGTCAGTTTATGATGAATGTTACTGATGAGGAAGTAATGAATTCCTACGAGCAGGATCCTTCCCAGTTCGAGCAGGCTGACTTCAGCTTCCATTTCTTCAGCGGCGAAGATAACGGCGATGGGACATATGATAATACTACGGCTGTCGAAGATGCTCAGGAAGTAATCGATAATGCTCACGATCAGGAGTCCTTCAAGGAGGCCCTTATCGAGGTAATGGATGATGAAGAGGTCGAGCAGGCCGGATTTACGGATGATTATGATCCTTCCTATGCAGAGGCTTACACCATGATGTCAGCTGCATACATGGGTGAGGATGTGTCTAATTTCATCTTCAAGGAAGCCGAAGAGGGTGAGGGCACGGTCATCGAGACTGAGACAGGTGCATTTGCCATCTTTGTACATAAGAGATATGTAGACGAGACAGTTACGGCTACATACCGTTCTTTCACCATCAGCAACCCTACTAACACGGATTATGATGCTACTCCCGAGGAGGTTACGGCTTCTTTCAATTCCCTTATCGAGAGAGCAAACAGTCTTCGTGCATCTGCTACGGATTCCCTTTCCTTCATGAAGCTCGTGAAGGAGAATTCAGAGTCAAATTATGAGGTCGTATACGGCGGATATAATTCAGGCGTTACATCCGATGCATATGAGATCGAACCGGCGGAGGGTGAGGAGCTTACAGCTCAGCAGCAGACTCTCATAGATTTCGGCAACTGGCTCTTTGCAGAGGAGAGAGTTCCCGGTGATACATATGTTTCACCTTCTCCCGATCAGAGATCCGTCACCGTTTATTACTTCGAGGGATTCTCACCCAAGTGGGTCAGCACAGCTCGTGATCAGCGCAATCAGGAACTTGCTCAGGCATGGGTCGATATGCAGCTTGCAGAGGGCAATCCCACATATGCGATCGCTTATGAGTTCGTAAGAAGACTTTCTTATTCGGTATGATAAATAAGAAATATAGATAAGATCATCGGATCTCCTCCGCATAAAGCGGGGGAGATTTTCTTGTTGACAAAAATAGACGACATGAGTATAATCTTTTAATGCGTCAAACTGTGTCAGGGGTACTATGCCCTTTTCACTTGACGAAAATGATCATTTGTGCTATGTCATAAGATCGTTTGCGCAATAAAGTCGCTCGGAACGCCTGGAAACAGGGGCTCCGAAGCATAATCAAGAGGTGATTTGATAATGGTGCATCCCGTCAAACAGGGCAAGACAGTGCGTATGTCCTACTCTCGTATCAACGAGGTAATCGAAGTACCTAATCTCATCGAGATCCAGAAGAATTCCTATAACTGGTTCCTTGATGAGGGTATTCAGCAGATCTTCCAGGAGATCTCTCCGGTAACGGATTCTCAGAATATCTGGGAGATCTATTTCCTTGACAAGGAGTTTGATCCCACGAACCCCATCTGCGGTTTGGATGAGTGTAGGGAGAAAGACAGCAATTATGCTGCTCCCCTCAAGATCAAGCTCAGACTCCATAACACCGAAACCGGTGAGAGTAAGGAGCAGGAAGCATACGTAGGTGATCTTCCTATCATGACGGAGCACGGTACTTTCATCATAAATGGTGCTGAGAGAGTAATCATCAGCCAGATCGTACGTTCCCCCGGAGCATACTTCGGTGAGGAGCGCGGTAAGAGAGGTGAGCAGGAGTTCACATCTCAGATCATCCCCAACAGGGGTGCATGGCTCGAGCTCGAAGAAGACGAGAACGGTGTAATCAGCGTTCGTGTCGATCGTGCCCGTAAGTTCCCTCTTACTATCTTCCTCAGAGCACTCGGTCTTGCTTCCAACGAGGAGATCATCGAAGCTTTCGGTGATGAGGAGTGCTTAAGGATCACTATGGAGAAGGATACTTCCCATACAAGAGAAGAGGCTCTCGTAAGCTTCTATGCCAAGGTTCGCCCGGGCGATCCCGCATCTGCTGAAGTTGCAGCAAATCACCTGAATAACCTTTTCTTCGATCCCAGAAGATACGATCTTGCAAGAGTAGGTATCTATAAGATCAATAAGAAGCTCGGCCTTGCAGCAAGAATCGCTAAGCAGAAGGCTGCTGACAACATCGTTACAGATGACGGTGAAGTCCTTGCAAAGAAGGATTCCATCATCTCCGTTGAGCTTGCTCAGGAGATCGAGGATGCAGGTATCACTTCCTGCTATATCTATCCCAGAAGAAAGATCGGTGATACGATCACATATTCCGAGGAGGCTCATAAGGTCGTAGGTAACGGTCGTGTTGACTGCGAGAAGTTCATCAGAGCAAGCTTCTCTGAGAAGGATCTTAAGGGTTTCGATTTCGAGAGCACTACGATAAATGAGAGAGTTCGCGTAAGCGTACTCCGTGAGATCATCGAGGATGTAAGAGCAAACTGCAAGAAGGGCGATATCGCCAAGGAGCTCGGTTATGTCCTTTATGAGAGAAAGGGCGAGCTTATGCCCAAGAATCTCGTAGTCGATGATATCTATGCAATGGTTTCTTACTATATCGGTCTCAGACACGGTATCGGTACACTTGATAATATCGACCATCTCGGTAACAGAAGGATCCGTTCCGTAGGTGAGCTCCTTCAGAACCAGATGAGACAGGGTATGGCAAGAGTCGAGAAG
>CACZPC010000288.1 GCA_902782985.1 Oscillospiraceae bacterium | reverse complement strand
CTTGCGGTTCAATGTCTGAAGGAGCGCCATGGCATGCTCTGCTACTGCATAAGGAGAGTAGGCGGGAACACGAACTACCTTGATGCCCTTTGTGGCAGCATACATATAGTCGACATTATTAAATCCTGCGCATCTTAAAGCGATGACTTTAATGCCGTATTCAGAAAGAGTATCTATAACATTCTTATTTACGTCATCGTTAACGAATACGCATACGGCGTCGCAGCCTTGCGCAAGGATACAGTCATCTTCGCATATCCTTGTATCGTAGAATACCGTCTCGATCCCGGCTTCTTTGAGAAGCGGTTCGAAAACTTCTTTGTCATAAGGCTTAGTATCGAAGAATGCAAGTTTCATATCAGATCCTCCTTTTATGATCAATCGGGCTTGAATCCCGCAAGCGGGTTGGATTCTATTGCTTTCTGAAGCTGTTCGTCGTCAACATGAGTATATATCTGAGTAGTAGACACACTCTGATGTCCCAGTATCTGCTGAAGGTTTCTTATATCAACATGTCCGTATTTATACATAAGAGTAGCAGCGGTATGGCGAAGCTTATGAACGGAATATACTTTAGTATCTATCCCTGCCTGAGCCATAAGCCTCTTTATGGATATCTGTATCATGTCATCGGATATCCTGGTCCCGCGCTTGGATACGAAAAGCGCCTTATCGTGGGAAGGCTTGATCTTTATATTGGCCCTGACCTTCATCCAGTCGTCGATGGCGTCAAGACATGCCTGATTAAGATATATCGTTCTTTCTTTATTACCTTTACCTATGACAGTAAGTATAGTGTCATGTATATCGTCGATATCTATCCCCCTAAGTTCCGAAAGTCTCATACCGCAGTTAAGGAATAATGTAAGCATACAATAATCTCTCTCATTGGATTCCGTAGGGGCATCAAAGGCTGTCTGAAGAAGTTCGGTACTTTGCTCAAGTGTTAAGTATTTTGGATTTCGCTTACCGAGCTTCGGTGTCTCGAGGTCATAGGCGGGATTTGACTCAATAAGATGCTTCTTGCTGTGACAGTACTTAAAAAAACTCTTGAGCGAAGCTATTCTTCTGGCTCTGGAAGCATTTGAGAGCTTCCTTTCGCGATTGAGCCATATAAGGAATACAAGCAGATCATCGGTAGTCACGCGGCCGATATCCTTAGTAGTGATATCACTGATGTCGATCGCCTCAATCGGAGTGTCCTTGGGTACCTTGCCGTGGTCTCTTTTCCAGAATCGGAAGAAGCATATGATGTCGTATTTATACTCGGTAACCGTAAGCTCTGCGCGGCCTAATACGGCAAGCATATAGTTTGAATATTGATCTAATACGGGGAATACATCAGTCATCTTTATGCCTCTTTGTTAATTTGACTATATTTTAGCATATTAAGGACTTTTATTTTTGTAATAATAGGGTTGCTCATAAAAAGTCGTTGTGTTAGTATTGTACACATCAGAAAAACAAATGTCCGCCGTACAAAGACACAAGGGGCGGTTAGAACAGGAGAACAAAATGGAAAAGAAGATAAGAGCCGGCGTTATCGGTGCAACAGGATATGTGGGACAGAGATTCATCTCACTTCTTGAGAATCACCCTTGGTTTGAGTGCGTAGCAGTATGCGCATCACCTAAGTCAGCCGGTAAGACATATGAGGAAGCTTGCGGTGACAGATGGAAGATCGATGCACCCATGCCCGAATATGTTAAGAAGATGATCGTTTATAGTTCTGATGATATAGAGAACTTCTGCGAGCAGGTTGATTTTACTTTCTGCGCAGTAGACATGAAGAAGGATGAGATCAGAGCTCTTGAGGAGAGGATCGCAAAGACAGAGACACCTGTTGTCTCCAACAACTCCGCACACAGATGGACTGAGGATGTTCCCATGATCATCCCCGAGATCAATGCTGATCACGCAGAGCTTATCGAGGCTCAGAGAAAGAGACTCGGAACAAAGAGAGGCTTCATCGCAGTTAAGCCCAACTGCTCCATCCAGAGCTATGTTCCTGCTCTTACACCTTTCCTTAAGAACGGTATCAAGCAGATCAGCGTTTGCACATATCAGGCTATCTCCGGTGCAGGTAAGACATTCAAG